>DBOT01000029.1:6719-13460 GCA_002299975.1 Lactobacillaceae bacterium UBA639 | reverse complement strand
TTAAAGCCAAAAAGCTGTTGACCAGGAAATCATTCCTATTCAACAGCTTTTTCTCAATATAGTAAATGATAATTATTGCATCCCCAGGGCCTGCTTGACCGGAGTGACATAGGATCGACTGACCGGAACCTTACTCCCGTCCTTGAGGGTCAGTTCATAGGTATGGTTAAAACTCGGCTGGAGTTCACTGACCATGTTGAGGTTGACAGCAAAGCTCCGGTGAATCCGGATGAACTGGGTGGGATCCAACTGCTTGAGCAAGCTAGTCAGCGGTTGTTTGCTGACTACCCGGTGACCACCCTTAGCCCAGACGGAGGTTACTCCATCCTGCGTCTGAATGTAAAGGATGGTGTCTTTTTGAAGGATAATTGTCCGCTCATCGTTGGTCAGAGAAAGACGCGGGTTATCCTGCTGCCGCTGAACCCCAACTGCGGGACGTATTGGCTTAACAAATTTAGCTACCCGGTTGATGGCATCATCAACCCGCTGCTGGGAGAACGGTTTCAATAGGTAGTCAATTGCATCGGCATCAAAGGCATCAAGAGCGTACTGGTCATAGGCCGTCGCAAAAACAATGTAGGGATGGTTAGGCCGGTTCTTGAGGCTCTCCGCCAAGGCCATCCCACTGCCATCTGTCAGTTGGATATCGAGGAACATCAGATCAGGGTGTTCCTTATCCACGACCTGCTGAGCGCTTACTACCCCATCAGCTTCAAGGACCTCCGTTACCTGGGAATTCTGTTCAACCAGGTAGTGGAGCTCATCACGAGCAAGCGGCTCATTATCAACAATTAAAACCTTCATGATTATTTTTCCCCTTTCGTAACTAGCGGAATTGAAATTGTAACCGTGGTGCCATTTTTCCCAGTGGCGAAGTTCAGCTGACTCCGCTTATCGTAAAGCCCTATCAGACGCTGGTTAAGGTTTTGTAAAGCGGTCCCGGTCCCGTGACTAGAGGTGACTGGCTCGTGGCCCAATTTACCAAGAATCTCGGGATCGATCCCCTCACCATTATCAGCAACCTTAATCTGCAAGCGGTCCCCTACCGCATTTAAATCAATATTGACAACGTTACCGTGCATTCGCCTGCCAAAGGCGTGCTTCAGGGCATTTTCTACCAACACCTGAATCGTAAATGGTGGCAGGAGAACATCGTCCCCCACCTGATTATTGAAGTGAACCTTGAAGCGGTCAGGGAAACGGGTCTGTTCCAAGGTCAGGTAAGCATTGACGTGTTCTTCCTCCTGGGCCAGGGTGATCTGGGTGGACCGAGCACCAATCAGGTTAGCCCGGAAGTAGGTACTCAGCTGGAGGAGGAGCTGGCGAGCTTTCTCACTATCCCGCCGCATCATCGCACTAATGGTATTGATGGCGTTAAAGAAGAAGTGCGGGTTAACCTGGGCCTGCAACGACTTGATCTCAGCATCCCGGACCAGCTTAGCCTGCATTTCGGCCTGACCGAGGGCGATCTGACTGGCGAAGATCTCACCGAGTCCTTCTGCCAGTTGAACCTCAACTGGCGTCAGGCGCCAAGCTGCCGTGTAGTACATCTTCAGTGTCCCCACAACCCGGTCCTTGATGCGCATTGGGACCACGATGGCCGCCTCCAGTGGACAGTCCCGGTGACTACAACCAATCTCATCCCGATTATGGGCAATGTGAACCTTGCCGCTCTTAATAACAATCTCCGAGAGGTGGGTCAGCATCATCTTGCCTGGAATATGGTGATCACTCCCTGCACCGACGTGAGCCAGGATAGTCTGGCGGTCAGTAATGCTAACGGCATCAAAGTTGGTGTGATTCTGGATCGCCTTAACCACCTGCCGGGCAGACTGCATATTGAGTCCATTACGCAGGTAGGGCAGGGTCTCCTTGGTCAGTTCCAGGACTGAGTGCGTCTGCAGTGCTCGCGTTTCCTCTTCCTGACGTCGGAACATCCCGATAATCGAGAGGAAGACGGAGGTCCCGATCGAGTTGATCAAGATCATTGGCAAGGCGATGTAGCGGACCAGGGTCCAGCCCATCGGACTAAATAGGAAGATAAAGATCATCTGGATGGTTTCCATCAAAAGGCCAACTAGGAAACCATGCCAGGGACTCATCACCGCAAAGGGGTTCCGGCGGTCGTTATACAGGTAACCAGATAGCAGGCCGATTAAGAATGAACTCGGCACATAGAACCAGGATTGGGAGGCCATTCCCCCAAGCATGACCCGGTGAAGACCAGCAATCAAACCGACTGCCCCACCGACCCAGGGGCCACCGATGATCCCGGCAACCGAAACGGTCAGAATCCGGGCATTGACAATCGAATAGTCCTTAGAGATAGCCGTCAGGAAGACCTTATCGTGCAGCTGGTTGGACGGGTCGATTTCAATCCCGGTACTATTAGCCAGGATCGCAAAGATGGCGAAGATAATCGTCAGTTGGACTTTATCAATCCAGCGGTCCGAGGACATCAGACGCCTAAAAGCCGGAATATTGACCAGCAGGAAGGCGAGGATGATGACGAAGCCGACCCGCTCGATCATTAGAATCGTCAGGTAAAACATATCAGTAACCACCCTATTGCTGGGTTCCGGTATTGATGACCGGCTGCGTACCCCGCTCACTGATGATAGCTACCATGATATTGTTAATAATCTGGAGGCGCTGCTCATCGGTCAGGTTCAGGTTAGCCTCCTTGGCTAGCCGGTCAATCGCATCCTCAGTGATGGAAACCGCTCCCTCGACAATGATCTTCCGGGCTGACAGGATAGCTGCTGACTGCTGCTTCTGGAGCATGGCGCTGGCAATTTCAGTGGCGTAGGCCAGGTGTGTCAGCCGAGTCTCAATGATCTTGACCCCGGCCACGTTCAACCGGTCCTGCAGCTCAGCGGTCAGGCGGTTAGAAACCTCCGTCGGGTTGCTCCGCAGGGTCAGGGCATTGTCATCCTCGAAGGTATCGTACGGGTATTCACTCGCCACGTGCCGGACCGCCGATTCACTCTGAATCTGCACGAACTGCTCGTAGTCATCGACCGAGAAGAGGGCTTTAGCGGTGTCGACGACCTTATAAACAATCACGGCCGCGATCTCGACCGGGTTCCCCTTGGAATCGTTGACCTTCAGGATCTGGCTGTTGAAATTGCAGACCCGCAGAGAAACGCGCTGCTTATCAGTGAAGGGCACCGTCATGAACAGGCCGGCATCGCGAATCGTCCCGATGTAGTTACCGAAGAAGGTCAATACCTTCGCCTCATTAGGCTGAATGATCGTCAGCGACGTACTAAAGATGATTACAATCGCCAGGATGATCCCACCAGCAATAATGGCCCCCATCTGCCCAGCGCGGTAGCCATGAAAGACTAGCCAGCAGCCGACCAAGGCCCCGATAATAGCGATCAGTAGGCCCAAATAACCATTGACATGAAATGCATTCTTTTCCTTCATTTCTTACTTCCCCCTAAAAACGTAAGCCTTTCGGATAGAAATTCTTAATCGTCGTGCCAACCAGCTTACCAAAACCCGTAGTGTGACCGTCACAGGCCAATAAGTACCAGCCATTCTTCTGTGGCTGATCAATGGTTACCACATCACCGTGAACGTACTGTCGCCACTGGTCATGGCTGAGCTGCAGTACCCGTGGACAGGTAGCGGGATCGATTGCCAGTGCCCAGGCCAGGGCCGGTTCAAAGCGGTTCTTCTTGAAGGTCCCCAAATGTAGGCCGGGGCGCAGAATAGTCATCCCGGTCAGGTCAGCGGGCATCCCCGCCGGCAGAGCATACAACTGGTCGCCAAACGTTACCAAACGGGTGGGCTGGTAATCCGGCATCAGGACATCCCGGACGGCCGCAAACTCAGCCTGATCCTGCTTATCCAGGCTCGGCCGCTGGCGGCGCTTCTTCTTATTACGCCGGTGCTTGGCTGGTGCAACGTCCTCAACCGGTGCTGGCTCCCCGTTCTGCAGTTTAGCGATGAAGTGGCCTTCCCCTTGAATATGGTGAGGAAAGAGCCGGACGGCATTCTTAAGGGCCGGATTATTATCTGCCCATTCTGGCCGACCGTCATCCATCCCCGGATACTTCTTAACCGGCACCGTCCTCAGGTCTGGGTAGTTTTGCAATAACCAGGCCAGATTCTGTTCATCCTCCTCGGGGGCAAAGGTACAAGTTGAGTACACCAGAGTACCGCCTGGCTTCAGCATCTTCATGGCTGAAGCGAGAATCTTGCGCTGCCGGTTGGCACACTCTGCCGGGTAGTCAGGATTCCAGTATTCGATCCCGGCCGGTTCCTTCCGAAACATTCCTTCCCCAGAGCATGGTGCATCGACCAGGATGCGGTCGAAGAAATGCGCGAACTGTTTCTCCAGGTCGGCGGGGCTCTCATTCATCACCACCGTGCTCGTGGTCCCCCACCGCTCCAAGTTCTCAGCCAGAGCCTTAGCCCGCTTGCGGAAGATTTCATTAGCCACCAGGAGGCCCTGGTCATGCATTTTAGCAACCAGGTGGGTTGTCTTACCCCCAGGAGCCGCACAGAGATCCAGGACCCGTTCGCCAGGCTGCGGATCAACTACCTCTCCCACGTACATGGCCGAGGGTTCCTGACTATAGATTGCTCCGGTGACGTGGTCGAGGGACTTACCATCGACCACACCGTAGTACCCAGTTGGCACGTATGGCACCTTGCCCGTAGCCTGATCAATCGTCGCCTGGGGAGCCGCCTTTAAGGGATTGATCCGAAAGCCGCTCTGGCTGGGCTGGTCAAAGGACGCTAAAAAGGCCGGGGCTTCGTCACCCAGCAGACGTTGATATTTCTCAATGAATTTCTCTGGTAATTGCAAACTGTTCCACTCCTTTAGCTGCCTTCTATTGTACCGTATTTTCTAGACAAGCTGAACCGCTCGTGTCGGAGATTATGACAAATCGATTAACTTTCCGGTTTCTTTCGCGTATAATGATGAATTAAAAATTGTTTTTAGGAAGTGAACAGACATTGGATCAACACTTAATCGCCATCGACCTCGATGGAACCACCCTTAACAACCAATCTCAACTGACCGCCGAAACGATCAAGACATTACGAGCAGCCGCCAAGGAGGGCCACATCGTCAGCATCATCACCGGCCGGCCTTATCGAATCGCCAGACGGATCTATGATCAGATCGGCATCAAGACCCCAATGGTAAACTTCAACGGCGCCCTGGCGCACATTCCCCACCAGCACTGGGGCAAGGAATACGACGTCGAACTGACCCAAGAACTGGCCCTCGACCTGCTCGCCCAGCACAAGAAGCTCGGCATTGATACAATTACAGTTGAAAACAAGCTCCATGTCTGGGCCAACCACGCCAGCAACCACCTGCCAGAATTCCTACCAAACCGCCTCGCTAAGGACCAGCTCCTGACGGCCAACAACCTCAACAGTAACCCGATCGCCCTGACGATTGAATATCAACCTGAACACGAACAGGACATTATCAAGGCGGTCAACGAGAAGTACGGCGACTTCGTGGAACCACGGGTCTGGGGTGGTAAGTACAACATCCTCGAACTGATTCACCGGGGAACCCACAAGGAATCCGGAATGTACTACATCGCCAAACAGTACAACATCAGTAAGCAGAACATCATTGCCTTTGGTGACGAACACAATGACCTCGAGATGCTGGACGCTGCTGGACGTGGGGTTGCCATGCGAAATGCCATTCCGGCTATTAAAAAAGTTGCCGACGATGTTACCCCCGTCGACAACGATCACAATGGTCTAGCCAAGTACCTCCAGAACTACTTCAGGTTATCCGTCTAACCCATTACGGTCATTTTCAGCAGGTAACCGATGATAACGAGGACAAACAAAACCGTGATCAGTCGGCTCATTGCCCGATGGTTCTGAAATGTTTGTCCACTAAACAGGATCATCACACCCCCACCACAGGCGACGATGACTCCCAAAGTAACCGTTGCCAGCCGGTTTTGGCCAGCCAACGTCAACGCATAGACAATAATGGCCAGACCCAAAACTGCCAGACCGATTGAAACCTTCTGTCGCATCATTTTGCCTTCTTTCAATCTTAATAAAACTATTATTACGTATTACTAACCCAATCATAAAAGATTTGTTATAATAATGATGAAGGCAATTCTGCAATTGCTTTCGCCAACATACTTCTACCGGGAGGAACCAGATGATTAATTCATTCATGGTTTCTTCCTTATTTCTCACAAGAATTACCACGACTCCGCTTAGCACGGGGTCTTTCTATTATCCATATCTTTTACAACAGGGTCACGTCCCTATTATAGGTGGCTAGCGCCTAAAATTAAATAATGATTTATAGACAGCATCTTGTTTCTTAGTCAAAGAAGTACTAGAAATACCCGTTGAAGCGGCTCGGGCTCGAAAATGGGTATATCCACTTCTCTCCACCGTCATGGTGAACTACTTGACCATAAATGACCGAGCTTCTGGGAACACGAAGTAGTATTTAGGATGTTGCATCAGTATTCTGAAAACCTAACTTACAGAACTCCGCTCTTTTACCATGGCTAGTCCCTAACCGATGGCTTTTAGTCCTTTATGAAGAATATTAACTGCCGCATTAATATCCCGATCGTGGTGTATGCCACATTTAGGGCAGGTCCATTCACGGACTGCTAAAGGCTTCGGCCCACTATGGTGCCCACAGTGGGAACAGATTTGGCTAGTATAGTTAGGCTTGACGACAATTAGTTTTTTGCCGTACCAGGCACATTTATACGC
>DBOT01000029.1:0-6605 GCA_002299975.1 Lactobacillaceae bacterium UBA639 | reverse complement strand
TTCAAATCTTCAATGACAATCACGTCGTACTGCTTAACTAAAGCGGTGGTCAGTTTATGTAAGTAATCTTTGCGTTGGTTAGCGATCTTCTGCTGATAACGCGCTTTTTGGATTCTAGCCTGTTGCCAATTCTGGTAATCAGTCAGCTCTGCTTTAAACGTTTTGTGGCTGTGATTCCATTGACGAACCGCTACTGTCGCTTTGTGACGCCGGCGGCTATATTTGCTTTGCCACTGCAGGGCTTGCTTTTCCAGCCACTTGGCGTTAAAGGCTTGGTACTTAATTCCATCCGAGCTGATGGCTAAATCGGCAATCCCGACATCAAGGCCAACCTCCTTGCCAGTTTTGGGCAAAGCGTGTGGTGCCGGTGCTTCAACTTGTAAAGATAGGTAATAGCGACCGGTTGAATCATAGCTGACCGTGTAACGTTTGATTTTTTAGCCCGCTACTCGACCGGTCTTGCTAGTTCTAATACTGCCTAGTTTAGGCAACTTCATCCGGCGGTTAGTGATTACCTGACAAATGGACCGACCAGTGTAGGACTGCTTGCTGGCCCGTCTGTTTTTGAAGCGGGGATAACCGCCTTGATGTTTGAAGAGCATCTTAAAGGATTGCGCCAAGTCATGGTTAACAACCTGTAAGCTGGTAGAATCACTCTGCTTTAAGAAGGGATACTCTTGTTTAAGCGGCCTCAAAAGGTAATTCATACCATACTCATTGACAAAGCGACTGCTAGGATTGTTTCGATAGCGTTCCTTAGCCATGGCTAACATCTGATTCCAGACGAAGCGACTATTGCCAAACATCTGCCAGAGCTGATCTACTTGGTGTTGATTAGGGTATAACCGCAACTTAATACCCTTTAGAACTTTGGTCATTTTTTNNTTTTTTCACCTCCTCTCCTCCCATGATACAGGAGATTAAAGGGAAAAAGTGAAATTTATATAGTAAAATTTAAAAGGTGGCTGACGGCCGCCAGGTGGGCAATTCATCACGTTCTTAAAAGGTCGTGTCTTCTTGCCCAAATTCAATAAAAAAGCACCTCAACCGTTTCAGGTAAGGTGCTGATAATCTTCAATTATCAGTTCCCAGTCAGCAGTGCGTAGACATAGGAAATTTCACTTGGCCGGTAAACACCGTGCAGCTCCCCAACCTTGGTGAAGCCGTTCTTGGCGATCAAGTGTTGCATAATCTTGTTATCTTCGTGGGTATCAATCCGAATCGTCTTGATTTCTTTACGGTTCTTCTTGATGTAGTCAATCACGTTAGTAAACAATGCTGATGCATAACCCTTACCAGCATGGCTAGAGTGGATGGCTACCCGGTGAATAACCACGTACTTGTCAGTATCGATCAGCCAGTCACCTTGCAGTTCATCGTAGGAGTGGTCTGGTGCTTCAACGATTGACAGTGCACCAACGGTCTCGTCATCGTCGGACTGTACCAGGTAGGCCCAGCCATTATTGATGTCTTCCTTGACGTGTTCAACATTTGGGTAGTCCCCTTGCCACTGGTCGATCCCTTGAGAAGCCAGTTGGTCGCGACCATCGCGCAGGATCTCAATAATCTGGTCTAAGTCATTCATCGTTGCTTGCTTAATTTGCATTTGGACTATCATCCCTTCATGATTAGTTATTTTATGGTTGCGATCATTGAAAACAACTTTGAATAATGTAACATATTTTCATTCTAACTGACAAGCATTTACCCCTGAGATTAGTCTGTCCGTATGTAACGTAAAATGCTATGATGGAACTAATATAGTTATTAAAGAAGGTAATGAAACAATGCGTAAATTTCGTTGGCTGATCCTGTCGCTGCTGGCCCTCCTGCTCGTGCTGGTCCCCGCAGTTCCTGGTCATGCCCAAGCGTTATCCAAAAAGTATGTTCAATCAACCACCCCGACCATCTTCTTCCATGGCTTCGGGAGTAGTGCCCATGCCGAACAGTACATGGTTGATAACATCATGAAAGCCGGCGTCAGCAAGACCGCCATCGTTGCTAACGTGGCGGCGGATGGTCAGGTCACCTTACAGGGTCGTATTCCCAAGGGCGCCATCAATCCCCTGGTCGAGGGCAACTTTGAAAACAGCCGGAACTCTGACTACGACTTGCAAGGCCAATGGGTCAAGAACGTGGTCGTCAAGCTTCAGGATACCTACCACTTCAAGAAGATGAACATTGAGGCCCACTCAATGGGCAACATGGCGGTAATGTACTACCTGCTTAATAATTGCCAAAACAAGAAGCTGCCACAACTTCAGAAGCAGGTTGCCATGGCCGGAACCTTTGACGGAGCAATGGGGTGGAATGAACCCGCTGACTTGACTATCGATGCCAAGACCGGCAAGCCCAACAAGATGAATGATACTTATCAAAAGCTCTTGCCGCTGCGGCACACCTACCCTCGCCAGACCCGGGTACTGAATATCTACGGCGACCTCGGTAACGGTAACGACAGCCAGGTTACCAATAACTCCAGTAAGACCTTGAAGTACCTGCTCAATGGCCGGGCTAAGTCATATACGGAGAAGAAGATCACTGGGGCTAATGCTAAGCATGAGCTTCTTCACCACAATCCGCAGGTTAACAAAATTCTTATTCAATTCTTCTGGGGTAAGTAATTGCTAGTAGTGTTTGGCGTTACTTAGGACAACAACAGATAAACGGTCAACTGATTCGACTAGCGAAAATCAGTTGACCGTTTATGCGTTTTTTATGAAAATACAGCTAGAGAAAGGACACGATAGAATGCAACTAACCCTTACCCAGCTCTACGAAAAGATGCGGACCAACATGGGACCATCTGGCTGGTGGCCCGCCGACAGCAAAGAGGAGATTATCATCGGGGCCATCCTGATCCAGAACACTAACTGGCAAAACGCTGACCGGGCCCTCGAACAACTGCGACAGGCGACTGCCCTGCAACCGGACCGTCTTCTTGCCCTTCCAACCGACTAGCTGCACGGTCTCGTCCGGCCAGCGGGCTTCTACCGTAACAAAAGTCGGGCTCTGGTCAGTGTTCTAAGCTGGTTAAAGCGCGGCAACTACGGTTATCCCGCTATTCGCCAGCGCTACGGTTCCCAGCTGCGGAACGAACTCCGTAAGCTCCATGGGGTGGGCCCGGAAACCGCCGATGTCTTCCTCACCTACATTTTCGACGTGCCAACCTTCATCAGCGACAAATACGCCCGTACCCTTTTCACTTGCCTGGGAGTGACTGGACTCACCGACTACCGTAGCCTTGCACAGCGGTGTTCCCTACCAGCAGACTTTAGCCCCGCAATGGCTAAGGATTTCCACGGCCTAATCGGCCAACATCCGCTGGGCAACGTGGAAGTAGTGCTTGAATAGGGCTGTATACCGACCGGAGTTCTTCTTGGTCAGCCAAGGTTTGTCACGCCCGCAATAGTGCAGGATGACAGTGTTCCGGATCACCCAGTCGGTCGTCCACTCGCCGAAAGAGATGGTCTCGTAAATCTGCCCCTTCCGCGTATCATAGTTGTAAAGCTGGTCAGGCACCGACTTGATATTCTTGCCATAAAGGGCGTTGAGCACGTCCTGGTCAGGCAAAAAGAGAATGTGTTCCCGAATATAGTTGAAGATATCCTGCGGCTGAACCCGTTGGCGGATGGCGTCCAGATTCATCAACAGGACCCCCGAGTTGTAGTAACCATCGGCGTCAAAGTTCTGGAGGCGAATCTTGTTAATCACCTCAGTCGTATTGGTCAGACCGGTGTGGATAGCGGAGGCGTAAAGGTAGTCCGACAGGTCGGTCTCATAAAGGCTGGTCAGGTCATTGATGCAGAGCACGTCAGCATCTAGGTAGAGAATCTTGTGCAGGTCAGCCGGCAGGAGATCGTGGGCCAGAAGCCGATAATAGATGGTAGTCGGATAGCGGTCGGTGACGGGGGCGTCCTTAAACATCTCGTTCTTCACCATGACGGGGTGGTAGGTCATCCCTAGCCGTTTGCAGAATGCGGCCAACTTAGGACCCTGCTGTAAGGGTTCCTTTTGAATCACGTAGACATCAAAATTGTCCGCGTTAGTGTTGACCTTAATTGACAGCAGTACGGTTGCCAACTGTGTAGTATAATGATCATCAATTGAAAATAGTAAATTCATGCTAACGGTCCTCCTCATATATTAATTTATTATAGCAGAACCAATTCAATGAATTTAGGAATGGAGCACCATTATGAGCCAAGAAGAACAAATTGTTGCAGTTAAGCAGTACACCATTGATAAGCTCGGCCAGGATAAGACCGGCCACGGCATGGACCACATCAACCGGGTCGTCCGAATGGCCCGGCGGTTGGCCGTTGGTGAAGGCGTTGATCCCTTCCTCCCCGTCGTGGCCGCCTACCTTCACGACACGATTGACGAAAAGCTAGTCGATAGCATCCCCGCTGCTAAACGGGAACTCCAAGACTACCTGGCAGCCCATGATTTTACCACTGAGGAGATTCAAACTATCATGGACGTAATCAGCAACATCTCCTTCGCCCACACCCTCGATGGTGAAAAAATCCAGCTCTCTCCGATTGGCAAAATTGTCCGGGACGCTGACTGGTTGGATGCGATTGGTGCTCTTGGCATCACCCGAGCCATCTACTACGGTGGTGCTCACCACGAGAAGATTTATGATCCCGCGGTTAAGCCTCGTCAAAACATGAGCCGGGAGGAATACCGTAACCTGGCCGATGAAACGATCATCAACCACTTCTATGAAAAGATCCTTAAGCTGAAGGATATGCTGCAAACACCGACTGCCCGCCAAATTGCCGAGCACCGGCAGCAGGTTATGCTGGACTTTTTAGCCGAATTCAAGGCCGAATGGAAGGCTAAACGATAAAACTAAAACCGCCCTGTTAGCGAAATTGCCAACAGAGCGGTTTTGTCTATTTATCAGAATTATCAGAATCATTATCATCAACCGGGGCAACCCAACGCTGCCACAGCCACCGGGCGGCGATTGCCAATAACGGCGTTAAAACTGCGTAGAGCAGGGCCGTCAGAATACTGGTGGAGAAGCCGAGCCGTACAAAGGCCCAAGCGGTAGCACCCTGAGCATCAAACAGCCAGCCAGCCACGGCCAGGCCGCCCTCGATCAGGACCAGTTGCAATAGTCCGGCAACCAGGCCTAGAAAAATCAGCTGTTGGTGAGTGACATCCTGGTCACGTGGTATTTGCCAGCCAATCAGCCAGGCCAACAGAGCAACCGTCAACAAGATATCGATTACGGCTAACCAACCGACCGTGCCAATCATAAACATAATGATCAAGGCGATAACAGTGGTCAGAAATGCCCAACCGGTTCCCGCAGCCAGTAGGACAGCCAGACTAATAATTCCCGCCCACGGGGCAACAAAGATCCCCGTGGGCAGGACGAAGCGGACACTCACGAAGCCGGCAAGCACCATCAGGACGACTGCCACGACAGCGAAGACTACGGATTTACTACTTATCCGCATGATCTTAAAGTGGCTTCTTATCAGTGTCCTGCATCCAGGCCAGGGCCAATGCGCCTTGACCAAGGTGGGTACCGATAACCGGACCGAAGTAACTCAGTTCAAACTTGATGTCAGGGAAGTCAGCCTGCATCTTCTCCATCCACTTTTGACCGGCCTCCGGAGCATTGGCGTGGAAGACAATGCAGCGAACTGGGTAGTCAAGCTTAGGCAAGTCTTCCTTGAAGATCTGCTCACACCGCAGCTTGGCCTTCTTCATGGAACGAACCTTTTCAAAGGCCTCGATGGCGTGGTGTTCATTATGGAAGCTCAGCAGTGGCTTGATCTTCAGAATGGAACCGACGAATGCGGAGGCGTTAGAAAGCCGACCACCCCGCACAAGGTTCTGCAGGTCATCAACCACAAAGACTTCGTTGATCGTGTCCCGTAGTTGGGTCAGCTTAGCAATGATGGTATCCAAGTCTTCCCCTGCTTCGACCATCTGAGCGGCTTGAATAGCCAGGTACCCCATCAACTTAACCGTAATCCGACTATCGAACGGTACGATCTTGATCGTATCCTTCATTTCTTCCGCGATCTGACTGATGTTGTTCAGGAAGCCGGAGATGGACTTAGTCAGGTGAATACTGATAACAGCATCGTAACCCTCATCAGCGAGCTTTTGGTAAAGCTCCATCATTTCACCGATTGAAGGCTGGGAAGTACTAGGGAAAGTACTGGAAGTCTTCAAAAGGTGGTAGAATTCTTCGGTTGTAATATCAACGCCTTCACGGTAACTCCTACCGTCCACAACGAATGGAATTGGGACAACGTGAATATGATTGGCGGCCGCCTCTTCTGGAGTAAGGTAGGCGGTGCTGTCGGTTACAACAGCAATTTTCATTGTATCGTCCTCCATTTTTTAATTGATAATTTTAATATAATTGCTTTGAAGTGGATAAAAATCCACATAATATAAGAAGCATACCACATGCAGAAGTATAAACCAACTTATTTTGCGGGACAAATGCTTAAACTTGTTCGTATATGGGGAAAAACGGTATAATATATATCGCACAATTTTGAACGTTATTTAATGAAAGGAGCGCTTTGCATGTCCTTTGACGGTTTCTTTACCCATGCAATGGTGCATGA
>DBOT01000045.1:7624-13908 GCA_002299975.1 Lactobacillaceae bacterium UBA639 | reverse complement strand
CCGCTCTCTGAACTGACCTACTATGACCATACCCTAAGTTTAACTTCACGGTGAATTATTTGTCAAGCATCAGCCAACCTAGTTCTGCTGGTCAAATTCCTCCAGCTTCTCGGCGGCCTCAGTCCAGGCGAGTTCCACTTCTTCGGCCTTATCTTTGGCGGCATCGAGCTCCTTTTGCAGGTCGGTGAGCTTACCGATATCGGTAGCGATCTCCGGCTGGCTCATCTTTTCCTGGAGCTGATTCTGCTGGTCCTCCAGCTCGCCCATCTCCTGTTCCAGCTTGTCAACCTGGCGTTGGAGCTTCCGCCGGGCCTTCTGCTGTTCCTTACTCTGCTGGTAGGATTGCTTACCGGTCGAAGGCGCTGCTTGTTTTTCCGTATTATCACTTGGGGCGCTAGACTGGCGTTTGGCCTGCTCGGCGAGGAAGTCATCGTAATTACCTTCGTAGTGGGTGATCCCATCCTTGTGCATATCGAGGACGTCGGTAGCCACCTGGTTGATGAAGTAACGGTCGTGTGAAACGAAGAGAACCGTACCCGTGAACTCGTTAATGGCATTTTCCAGGACTTCGCGGCTATCGATGTCCAGGTGATTGGTCGGTTCATCCAGGATCAGAAAGTTGATCGGCTTGAAGGAGAGCTTGGTTAATTCGAGCCGGGCCTTCTCACCACCGGAGAGGTCGTGAACTGGCTTGTAAACGTCATCGCCGACGAAGAGGAAGCTGCCGAGCAGGGACCGGATGTCCTTCTCGGGAACCTCGGGGTGGTCATCCCAGACTTCATCAAGGACGGTCTTTTCCGGGTGGAGCTGTTGCTGCTCCTGGTCGTAGTAACCGATCTCGAGGTTGGCCCCAAACTTGACGGTTCCGCTAACCAGGGGAATCTGGTGGAGCAGGGACTTCAGCAGGGTCGACTTCCCAATCCCGTTGGGCCCGATAATCCCGATTCGCTGGGGCTTACGGACAGTGAAGCTGAGGGGACCGGCCAGCACCTGTTCGTCATAGCCGACCTTAGCATTTTCTACATCGAGTACTTCGGTCCCACTATCCTTGTCACTGTGGAACTGGAAGTGAATGGACCGGTCATCGGTTTCGGGCCGCTCCAGCCGGTCCATCTTTTCCAATTGTTTGCGCCGGGCTTGGGCACGCTTGGTCGTTGAGGCCCGGACGATGTTACGGTTGACAAAGTCTTCCAGCTTAGCAATTTTCTTTTGTTGCTGGTCGTAATGCTTCCATTCAGCCTTGAGTCGTTGCTGCTTATGGGCGACAAACTGGGTGTAGTTGCCCGTGTAGTGCGTCAGGGTCCGGTTATCAAGGTCATAGACATCCTTGACAACGTGGTCGAGGAAGTAACGGTCGTGAGAGACGACGAGCAGGGCGCCCCGGTAACTCTTGAGGTAGTCTTCTAGCCAGGCCAGGACGTTCATGTCGAGGTGGTTAGTCGGTTCGTCTAGGATCAAGAGGTTGGGTTCCTGCAGAAGGATCTTGGCGAGGGCCAGCTTAGTCTTCTGACCACCGGAGAGGGCGTCGACGGGGGTGTCGTAGTATTCCTCGCCGAAACCGAAGCCGTGTAGGATCCCTCGCATCCGGGATTCGTATTCAAAGCCACCGCGCTTCTTGTATTCCCCCTGGAGCCGGTCATACTTGTTGAGCACTTGCTGGTACTGGTCGCTATTCGGATCGAGGTCACCGAGCTGGTCCTCCAGCTGGTGAATTTCCTTTTCCATCTCATGGAGGGGTGCGAAGACTAGGTCCAACTCTGCCCAGATGTTGTTCTGGCTGTCGAGCCCCTGGTCCTGGGCCAGGTAGCCGATGGTCAGATCCTTGACCTTGCTGATCGTTCCCTCATCCGGCTGGGTAATTCCAGCGATCATCTTCAGCAGGGTCGTCTTCCCAGCCCCGTTTCGACCAACAAGGGCTGTCCGGCCGTGGTCCTGGATCTGAAGATTAATATTGTGAAATAAGACGTCGGCCCCGAAACGGCGCATGACGTCATTGGTTTGTAAAAGTATCATAAACGAAACCTCATTAATATTAGTTGTTAAATCATTTTACATTTTAGCAGATTTTAGTTAAATTATAAAAAATTGGATTTTTATTGTATATTGGTTCACAAAAACAGGTAAAGTTGCTAGAATATATTGTAATGTGAACTTCACAAGCATTGAAAAATAAAAATTAATAATTTGCTCAACAATAAGCGTGAGCGTTAAAACAAGCAATTGTTAACCAATCATATTAGGAGGAATATGTATGCCAAGCAAAAAGATTCCGCGAGCCACGGCCCGGCGGTTACCAATCTATTATCGTTACCTGACGGTGCTGCTGAGCGCCAATAAGCAACGGGTTTCATCCACTGAATTGTCCGAAGCCGTTCAGGTGGATTCCGCAACCATCCGGCGGGACTTCTCCTATTTCGGTGAGTTGGGGAAGCGGGGCTACGGTTATGATGTGGCCAACCTGCTGAAGTTCTTCAAAGGAATTCTCCACCAGGACTCCCTGGTCAGCGTTGCCCTCGTCGGTGTCGGGAGCCTGGGGAGTGCCCTCTTGAACTACAACTTCCACCAGGATACTAACCTGCGGATCAGTGCGGCCTTTGACACTAAGCCAGAGTTTGCTAACACGATTAAGAGCGGTATTCCGATCTATCCAGCAGAGGAAATGACGACTCAGCTTAAGGAACAACAGATTGATGTTGTTATCCTGACGGTGCCAGGTGCCAAGGCCCAGAAGGTCACCGACCAGCTGGTTGAAGCCGGGATAAAGGGAATCTTGAACTTCACACCAGTTCGGCTGTCCGTACCTAAGGACGTCCAGGTCCAAAACATCGACCTGACAAACGAACTGCAGACCCTGATCTACTTCATCAAGAACTACTCAGAAGAAAACAAGTAATGATTAACGTGGCGAAAAGGCAGCGTGCTTTTTCGGCGCGTTTTCGTTTTAAATCATTGAAGGATAGAAAATAGTCAAAGTTGGTCAAACTTTCTTGTTGCAATTCAGTAAAAAGATGTTATAGTAATAAATGTGGTTAGCACTTAGGAACGCTGAGTGCTAAAATGACAAACTAATTTTAACAAGATGGAGGGATTAACGTGTTAAAACCATTAGGAGATCGCGTTGTTCTTAAGGCTGAAACTGAAGAAGAAAAGACGGTTGGCGGGATTGTCCTTGCTTCCAATGTGAAGGAAAAGCCAACTACTGGAAAGGTTATTGCTGTTGGTGAAGGACGGACCTTAGACAACGGACAAAAGCTTACTCCAGCTGTTAAGGAAGGTGACCGGGTGCTCTTTGATAAGTACGCCGGCAACGAAGTGGAATACAACGGTGAAAAGTACCTGGTTGTCCACGAAAAGGATTTAGTTGCGGTAATCGACTAAATTTAAACAATTAAAATCAAAACGTTAAAAATCATTACTTTCATTTAATGAGGTGACAATAAATGGCAAAGGAAATTAAGTTTTCTGAAGATGCACGGAACGAAATGCTCCGTGGTGTTGACAAGTTAGCTGACACTGTTAAGACGACGATGGGTCCTAAGGGTCGTAACGTTGTCCTTGAACAAAGCTACGGCAACCCAACCATCACTAACGATGGGGTTACGATTGCTAAGAGCATTGAATTGGAAAACCACTTCGAAAACATGGGTGCTAAGCTGGTTTCCGAAGTTGCTTCCAAGACTAACGACATCGCCGGTGACGGTACGACGACTGCGACTGTTTTGACGCAAGCAATTGTTAATGCCGGGATGAAGAACGTTACTGCCGGTGCTAACCCAGTTGGTATCCGTCGTGGGATCGACAAGGCTACGCGGGCCGCTGTTGAAGCATTGAAGAAGATGTCACACGACGTTAAGACCAAGGATGACATCGCACAAATCGCTTCCATTTCTGCTGACAACAAGGAAGTTGGTAAGCTGATTGCCGACGCCATGGAAAAGGTTGGTAACGATGGTGTTATCACTCTTGAAGACTCACGTGGCGTTGACACTAGTGTTGACGTTGTTGAAGGGATGAGCTTCGACCGTGGTTACATGTCACAATACATGGTAACTGACAACGACAAGATGGAAGCCGACCTCGACAACCCATACATCCTGATCACTGACAAGAAGATCAGCAACATTCAAGACATTCTGCCATTGCTGCAAAGTGTTGTTCAGGAAGGCCGGGCACTGTTGATCATCGCTGATGACATCACTGGTGAAGCTCTGCCAACCCTTGTTCTGAACAAGATTCGTGGTACCTTCAACGTGGTTGCTGTTAAGGCCCCTGGCTTCGGTGACCGTCGTAAGGCTCAACTCCAAGATATCGCCGTATTGACTGGTGGTACTGTCATTTCTGATGACCTGGGCATGAACCTGAAGGATGCTACGGTTGAACAACTTGGTCAAGCTAACAAGGTAACGGTTACGAAGGACTCCACCACGATTGTTGACGGTGCTGGTGCTAAGGAAGCCATTGCTGAACGGGTTGACCAAATCAAGCAAGCCATCTCCAAGGCAACTTCTGACTTCGACAAGGAGAAGCTCCAAGAACGTCTGGCAAAGCTTTCTGGCGGTGTTGCCGTTGTTCGGGTCGGTGCTGCTACCGAAACTGAAATGAAGGAAAAGAAGTATCGGATCGAAGATGCCCTGAACGCTACCCGGGCCGCTGTTCAAGAAGGATTCGTTCCTGGTGGTGGTACGGCATTAGTTAACGTTCTGCCTGCCCTGGACGAAGTTGAAGCTACTGGTGACGAAGCTACTGGTGTTAACATCGTTAAGGACGCTCTGGAAGCACCTGTTCGTCAAATCGCTGAAAACGCCGGTGTTGAAGGCTCCGTCATTGTTAACCAATTGAAGAGCGAAAAGCCTGGTATTGGTTACAACGCTGCTGACGGCAAGTTCGAAGACATGGTTAAGGCCGGAATTGTTGACCCAACCAAGGTTACCCGTTCTGCTCTGCAAAACGCTGCTTCTGTATCTGCATTGTTGCTCACCACTGAAGCGGTTGTTGCCGACAAGCCAGATGACAGCAAGAACAACGCTCCTGCTGCTCCACAAGGCGGCGCCGGCATGGGCGGCATGATGTAATCTGTCCTCTTAAATTACTGAGATAATAAACTAAAAATAACCATGAGGAATAACCTTCCTCGTGGTTATTTTTTTGACTCTTTAAGATGTTTTCTTCTGTTTCAAAATTATATTTCCCGGGAAATATTGATTGCTGCCGAGGACTTTACCCCCGCGTGGTGGCCGCGATGTGGTAAAGTAGATCATGCATTATTTAAAAAATAACCTTGGCAGAGGGGAGTTATTGATGAAAAAACTAAAAGTACAGAAGATAAGTCTTTTCTCGGGGATCATGCTGGCCCTGAATTCTTTGATTGGTTCTGGCTGGCTATTTGGTGCCGGGACCGCCGCAAAGGTTGCCGGGCCAGCCGCCATTATTTCCTGGGTCCTCGGGGCAGTAATCATTATCAGTATTGCCTTGACCTACGTTGAGCTGGGGGCGATGTTTCCGGAGAGTGGGGGCATGAGCCGGTATGCCCAGTACAGTCATGGCCAGTTGCTCGGCTTCATCGCTGCTTGGGCCAACTGGATCTCCTTGATCACCCTGGTTCCAATGGAGGCGGTGGCCTCGGTTCAGTACATGAGTTCCTGGCCGTGGTCCTGGGCCAACTGGACTCACCACTTCATGAAGAATGGTAACATTACGGCCAACGGAATGTGGGTGGTCGTGCTCTTCATGCTGGTTTTTACCCTGATCAACTTCTGGTCCGTTAAGCTGATGACCCGGTTCACTAACCTGATCTCGGTCTTCAAGATCGTCCTACCAACCTTAACGATCTTAATGTTGATCATCAGTGGTTTCCATCCGGCTAACTTCGGTCACAGTGTTGGGACCTTCATGCCTTACGGGAGCCGGTCGATCTTCGAGGCCGCCGCGGTTTCCGGGATTATCATGTCCTACGATGCCTTCCAGACGATTATTAACATGGGCGGGGAAATGGTTAATCCTCACAAGAACATCGTCCGGGGAGTCCTGATCTCCATGATCATCACCGCGGTGATCTACATCATGCTGCAGGTGGCCTTCATCGGGGCCATTGACCCATCAATGCTGGCCAAGGATGGCTGGCACGGGATCAACTTCACTTCGCCGTTTGCCGACATTGCCATCCTGCTCGGGATGAACTGGCTCGCCATCTTGCTTTACATGGATGCCTTCGTGTCACCATTCGGAACTGGGGTCGCATTTGTGGCCACGGCTTCCCGGGCCCTGGCGGCCATGACCCACACTAA
>DBOT01000045.1:6908-7591 GCA_002299975.1 Lactobacillaceae bacterium UBA639 | reverse complement strand
CCTGCCACAATGGCTGGGGCGGTTAGCGCGGCGGTACATGATTCCGCGGTTTGCTATGGTGACTGACTTTATTCTGGCGGTTATTTTGGTCAATACCTTCCGGAACTGGAGCCTGCTGGCAACCGTCATCACGGGATCCACGTTGATCGCCTACCTGACCGGCCCGGTAACCGTGATTGCCCTCCGTAAGATGCGGCCAGACCTTAAGCGGCCGTTTGCGCCAGCTTATATGTCATGGCTGGCGCCGGTCGCCTTTGTCCTGGCGAGCCTGGCAATCTACTGGACCATGTGGCCGACGACGATCCAGGTGATTCTGGTCATTGCTTTGGGATTGCCAATCTACCTTTACTACGAGGCTCGTTACCACCACACTGCCTGGGGCCCGCAACTGAAGAGCAGTGCCTGGTTGCTATGCTACCTGGTTTTCATCTCGCTCATGTCCTACGTGGGTAGTGAAGGCTTCGGTAGTCAAAACTGGATCAAGTACCCGTGGGACTTCGTGGTGATCATCGTCTTCTCCCTGTTCTTCTACTGGTGGGGAACGCGCAGTCACCTGGCCGAGATTGATCCGGGGGCTGAAGAGGTCAACCAGCGGGTCAAACTCTAGCGCAGAAATGTCCCAATTGGCGAAAAAAGTTCCGAAATGCTTGTTGCAAACGACGTTAATAAATTATAATATTATC
>DBOT01000045.1:0-6816 GCA_002299975.1 Lactobacillaceae bacterium UBA639 | reverse complement strand
CAAATCAAAATCATTGGGAGGGAGAGAAATGTGGCGCTATCTTAAACGCGTGTTAATTGGAAAACCATTAAAGACCCTTGATGAAGGGCAGACCCACTTAACAAAGTTTAAAGCCCTGGCGATGCTGTCGTCAGATGCCATTTCGTCAGTGGCTTATGGTCCAGAGCAGATCACGACTGTTCTGGTAACCCTGTCGGCTGCGGCAATCTGGTACTCAATCCCGATCGCAGCAATTGTTTTGATCTTACTGCTGGCGATCACGCTATCATACCAACAGATTATTCATGCTTACCCGAGTGGTGGGGGTGCCTATGTGGTTGCCACCCGAAACTGGGGTAGCAACGGGGGGCTGTTTGCTGGGGGATCCCTCCTGGTTGACTACATGCTGACCGTGGCGGTTTCCACGACTTCTGGGACCGAAGCGATCACCTCGGCAATCCCCGCCCTGTACCACTATTCGGTACCGATCTCGATCATCATCGTCCTGCTGATTATGTTCATGAACCTGCGGGGGATGAGCGAGAGTGCTAACTTCCTGACCGTGCCGGTCTACTTCTTCGTCTTAATGACGCTGATCATGATCATCTGGGGTGGTTACAACATCCTTACCGGTCAGATTCATTACCACGCGGTTGCTGACTACGGGACACCGGTTGCTGGGATGTCATTTGTCCTGTTTATCCGGGCGTTCTCGGCTGGTTCATCCTCACTGACGGGGGTGGAAGCCGTAAGTAACGCGGTACCAAACTTCAATAAGCCTAAGGAGAAGAACGCGGCGACAACGCTGGCCATCATGAGTGCCATCCTGGCCTTCTTCTTCATTGCCATCATCTTCTTCAGCTTCTACCTGGGGCTGGTACCAAACTCACGGACAACGATCATGTCCCAGATGGCGGCCCAGATCTTCGGTGGTCACGGCATTGGCTTCTACCTGCTGCAGTTGTCGACAGCTATGATCCTGGCCGTTGCTGCTAACACTGGGTTCTCAGCTTTCCCAATCCTGGCCTTCAACATGGCCAAGGATAAGTACATGCCGCACGCCTTCATGGACCGTGGGGATCGGCTGGGCTACTCCAACGGGATCATTGCCCTGGCGATCGGTGCCATCATCTTGATCCTGATCTTCCATGGTCAGACCAACATGCTGATCCCACTATACGCGGTCGGGGTGTTCGTACCGTTCACACTTTCCCAATCCGGGATGATTATCCACTGGTTCCGGGAACGTGAAGGATGGTGGGTTGGCAAGGCCTTCATCAACTTTGTCGGGGCCCTGATTTCCTTTATCCTGGTTATCTGCCTCTTCTGGCAGCACTTCAGTAATGTTTGGCCATACCTGATCATCATGCCGCTCCTGCTCTACTTGTTCCACGCTGTTCACTCCCACTACGTTAAGGTGGCAGCACAGTTGCGGGTGGCTGAAAAGACTAAGGTTCAGCTTCACGACTACGATGGCTCAACCGTCATTGTCCTGGTTGGTAACGTAACCCGGGTGACCCGGGGGGCAATTAACTATGCCCGGTCCATCGGTGACTATGTCATCGCGATGCACGTGTCATTCGATGAAAACCCTGGGAAGGAACACAAGACGGCCAACGAATTTAAGGCCGAGTACCCGGATGTTCGTTTCGTTGACATCCACTCTTCCTACCGTTCAATTGCCAAGCCAACCCTGCGTTTCGTTGACGTAATCGCCAAGCGGGCGGAGGCACGGAACTACTCGACAACCGTCCTGGTTCCGCAGTTCATTCCAAAGCACCCATGGCAGCTGGCTCTGCACAACCAGACCAGTGTTCGTCTGCGGGCGGTGCTGAACTCACGTGAGAACATCATCGTGGCCAGTTACAATTATCACTTACACGAATAAAAAACAAACGGTGCCCCAGTCAAACTGGAGGGCGCCGTTTTTAGTAAGGAGCTTTTATGGAAAGAAAACAATTGCTATACGGCCTGCTGTTTGCGCTAGGCCTCTTCTTCACTGCCAGCTATTCCATTGATAACCGCGGCTTCCACTCGGGTATCTACGGGATCATTGGCTGTCTACTGATGGTAGCGGCGTATTGTGGCTTCAACTGGGACAAATTAAAAGCCCAAGATCATCACGCGCGGGTGATCTTGGGCTGGCTGGTCGGCATTACGACCTTCATTATTATTCTAGATATTGCGGAAGCCATCTTGGCTTAGGCTGGCTGATAGGGCACCTCGTGATTGCGGGGCTGGCCCTTTTTTATTTGGAGCTGACCATTGAACCGGTTGGTGAGCAGGCCGATCAGGTCATCGCTTTTCGCCTGGTCGACGAAGATGGTGACCGTCACGTCCACACCATATGCCTCGTTGGCGACCTCAATCTGTTGTTCCTTGAGGAAGTACAGGAGCTTATCGTGCTGGGCGTAGCTGACGGTGATGTCGACGGCAGTTTGGATAACCCGCTGGACAAGCCCCGCCTGGTGAATGGCGTTGGTGGTGACGTTGCTGTATGCCCGGATGAGGCCACCCGCCCCGAGTTTGATTCCACCGAAGTATCGGGTAACTACGGCAACGACATTATGGAGCTTAGCTAGCTGGAGGGATTCCAGAATTGGCACCCCAGCCGTCCCGCTTGGCTCCCCGTTGTCACTTTCCCGCTGGATCTGGTCATCGTCGCCGACCATGTAGGCAAAGCAGTTATGATTGGCCTTGCGATTAGCGGTCTGGACTTGGGCGATGAACTCCTGGGCGGCTTCTTCCGTGTCGACCCGACCGATTGAACAGATGAAACGTGACTTCTTGATGACCATCTCGAAGCTGGTGTTCTTAGCAATGGTAATGAATGGTTCTGACATGTAAAAACTTCTTTCGTATCTTTGGTAAGTATTCCCGTACTTATTAGGTAGGGGGGATAGTGATGGATTTAAGTGAGTATTATGGGCGGCGGGTGCTGGTTGACCAGCCCGAGTGGCGGCGTGCCAAGCCAGCTCCACCAGTTGAAGTGCTGCCGACAATGGCCCGGCACGGACAAATGATTCGCTGCCTGCGCTGCGGTCAGGAGACGGCCTGCCGGGTTGCCGCCCTACCAAACGATGAATTTTATTGTCCCCGCTGCATTAATCTGGGGCGGGTGGCGACGTTAAATAAATTTTATCATGTTCCGGAGCCAAATCAATTCACGGTGACTTCGCCGGTCCTTACCTGGACGGGACAGCTGTCGCCCTTGCAGGAGGAGGCGGCTAACACGGTCGATGCGGGGATGACCGCTCATCGTCACCAGCTATTGTGGGCGGTGACCGGTGCTGGTAAAACCGAAATGATGTTCAGGGGGATTGCCCATGCCCTGGCGCGGGGAGAGCGGCTGGCGGTGGCCTCACCCGGGTGGATGTCTGTTTGGAGCTATATCCCCGCTTGCAGACGGCTTTTCAGAATACTTCGCTGGTCCTATTGCACGGTCGGCAGGAGTTACCCTATCACTATGCTCAGCTGACGGTTTGTACCACCCACCAGCTACTGCGTTTTTACCATGCCTTCGATAACCTGATTATCGATGAGGTAGATGCCTTTCCCTTCGCTGCCAATGATGCTTTGCTCTTTGCCAGTCGCCAGGCGGTGAAGAAGGCGGGCGGCTGCCTGTACCTGACGGCTACTCCGGGCTCGGCCCTCTTGCGGCAGGTTCGGCGCGGCCACTTGGCGGTGAGCTACTTACCACTCCGCTATCACGGCCACTTATTGCCACGGATTCACCTGCACTTAGCCCCGGGATGGCGGCGAGGGCTGCAGCGTGGGCATCTGCCAGCCAGTCTGCTTAGTCAACTCCGCCAGTCTTTGGCTGACGGCTATCGTTTTCTCTTATTCGTTCCCCACGTGGCAGACCTAGCGGTGGTGGGGTCCATTCTCCGAACTGCGTTACCTCGTCATCCATTTACAACTGTTCATGCCGCAGACCCGGACAGGTTAGCGAAGGTCCAGGGGATGCGTAATGGTAAGTATGACTTCTTGGTGACCACGACCATCCTGGAACGGGGAGTGACCTTTCCGGAAATCGATGTGTTTGTCCTGGGCGCCGATGAACTGGTCTTCTCATCCTCGGCCCTGGTCCAGATTGCCGGGCGGGCAGGACGATCGCTGAGCCGGCCGACGGGGACGGTTGGCTTCTGGATTGCCGGGCAGTGCCGGCGGGTGCGATCGGCAGTGCGCCAGGTGGACTTTATGAATCGTAAGGGCCGGGCACTGAAGCGATGAACTGCCTGCTTTGTAACGCCCGGCTGCCAGTCCGGTTAAGCCTTGGCGACCTGTTAGCATTAAGGCCGCTTGAACGGCCAGTTATCTGTGAACAGTGCCGCGCCGGCTTTACCCGGATTGATCCGGCTCGTGCTTGCTCCGGCTGTGGCCGTCCCCAGGAACACCCGCACCTGTGTCGTGAATGCAAACAATGGCAGCGCCGGTATGGTTGGCACCTCAATCACCAGGCCCTCTACACCTATAATGATGCCATGAAGGAATACATGCAGCGCTACAAGTTTCTGGGGGATTACCGGCTGCGTCAAGTTTTCACGGTTGAACTCCAGCAACGTATCCGTCAGTTACAGGCTGACTTGGTGGTGCCCATCCCGGTGACCACCACGACAATGGCTACGCGGGGGTTCAACCAGGTTCAGGGCCTCATTGGTGACGTCACGGTGGCACCGCTCCTCCGGCACCGTGCTGTGGACAAGACAGCTCAGTCGCACAAGAGTCGGCAGCAACGCCTTCAAACACCCCAGCCGTTTATCCTAAGTGACCCGTCAACGGTGCATGGTAAACGGATCTTATTGGTAGATGATATCTATACGACGGGTCGGACACTTTATCACGCCGCGGTCCTTTTAAAAGAGGCGCAATGTCGTGAGATTGTAAGCCTTTCCGTAGCACGTTAAATAATTTTAAAGGTTAATGAAAACGGTTTGTTTATTGATCAGAACTAAACTATAATATAGATAGGATATGAGAAGAGTGGTCCTTCTGATATCAGATCAAGCATATGCTTGGACTGAAAGGAGAGATGTTTGATGTTAAAGTTCAATATTCGTGGTGAAAATGTCGAAGTCACTGACTCAATTCGTGACTATGTAGTAAAGCGGATCAGCAAGCTTCAAAAGTTCTTTGAAGACAATGTTGAAGCTACCGCCCACGTGAACTTGAAGGTTTACCCAAACCGTACTTACAAGGTTGAAGTAACTATCCCGCTTCCATACTTAACATTGCGGGCTGAAGAGACCTCCAATGATATGTACGGCAGTGTTGACTTGGTAACCGATAAGCTTGAACGTCAGATTCGGAAGTACAAGACCAAGATCAACCGGAAGTCACGTGAAAAGGGCTTCAAGAACCTTGAGTTCGTACCAAGCGATGACGATTCAGCAAGTACCGACGATTTGAAGATCGTTCGGACGAAGCAGATCTCATTGAAGCCAATGGATCCTGAAGAAGCGGTTCTGCAGATGGACATGCTGGGCCACGACTTCTTCATCTTCCAAGACGCCGAGACGAACGGGACGAGCATCGTTTACCGTCGGCGTGATGGTCGGTACGGCCTGATTGAAGCCGAATAATAATCGACAATTTATAATTAAGAGGACTATGGCAGGTTAGTTGCGGTAGTCCTTTTTTGATGGCTTTCCGCTTGAGCATGCTAGTTTTCAAAGCTTGGTGAACGTGTTAAAATATTTGAGTTAGAATAAAATAATATAATTGGCTTGAGTAGCACTTTTTAACGGATTTTAGCTCGAGCTAGTAAATTAGGAAGGACGCTTTTATGGCCAACATTTTAAGAAAATGGATTGAAAGCGACCGTCGCGAATTACGGCGGATTAACAAAATCGCAAATAAAGTTGACAGTTATGCGAAGACAATGGCTGCGATGACCGATGGGCAGCTTCAGGCGAAGACGCCAGAGTTCCGCCAACGTTACCAAAAGGGTGAATCTTTGGATGATATGCTGCCCGAAGCTTTTGCCGTTGCTCGTGAAGGTGCTAAGCGGGTCCTTGGTCTTTACCCATTCCATGTTCAGGTCATGGGGGGAATTGTTCTCCACGAAGGTAACATTGCCGAAATGAAGACCGGTGAAGGGAAGACCTTGACCGCGACCATGCCGGTTTACCTGAATGCCATCTCTGGTAAGGGTGTTCATGTTATCACGGTTAACGAATACCTCTCCAAGCGTGATGCCACTGAGATGGGCCAGCTCTACAACTGGTTGGGCTGCAGTGTCGGTGTCAACAACTCCGAAATGAGCCCGGATCAGAAGCGGGAAGCCTACAAGGCCGACATCATGTACTCGACCAACAGTGAAATCGGGTTTGACTACCTGCGTGACAACATGGCGGTCTACAAGGAAGACCAGGTTCAGCGGGGCCTGAACTACGCCCTAGTCGATGAGGTGGACTCCATCTTGATCGATGAAGCGCGGACGCCACTGATTATTTCTGGTCCTGGTACGGGAACCTCTAAGCTGTACAAGCAGACGGACCGGTTCGTCAAGCAGCTGAAGAACGAAGTCGATTACAAAGTCGACCTAGAATCTAAGACGGTGGCCCTGACGGATGCCGGGATTCAAAAGGCCGAGAAGTACTTCAACCTGAAGAACCTCTATGACCCAGAGAACACCCCACTGACCCACCACTTGGATCAGGCGCTGCGGGCTAACTACATCATGCACCGTGACAAGGACTACGTGGTCTCTGACGGTGAAGTCCTGATCGTTGATTCCTTCACCGGTCGTGTTATGCAGGGTCGGCGGTTCTCTGATGGCCTGCACCAGGCAATCGAAGCCAAGGAAGGCGTTGAGATTCAGGAAGAAAACAAGAC
>DBOT01000079.1:17438-17698 GCA_002299975.1 Lactobacillaceae bacterium UBA639 | reverse complement strand
AAAAGGATGAGTGAGCAAAAGAACAGCCGCAGTAACCGGCGCTTCCGCCTGCTGGTAACTAGAAGGCGGCGGTGGCTGATGCTTGGGGGAGCAATTTTAGTTGTCGTGATCATCCTCGTAGCTGTGCGGGGAATGAATACCAAGGAGGATGATCGGCCAAAGTATCATACAATGCGGGTTACCAGTCAGGCCGACTTTGCCCTGACCGGAAAGGTGGAGCCAACGCAAACCCAGGTGCTCTCCTTGCCAGCGGGGAAACT
>DBOT01000079.1:17291-17414 GCA_002299975.1 Lactobacillaceae bacterium UBA639 | reverse complement strand
TGAACGTTAAAAATGGCGATCATGTTACCCAGGGCGAAACGATCCTGACGACTCACGATCAGGATAGTCAGGACAGTGCCGTTGAGTTGCAGGGCGACCTCACCAAGAGTCAGCAACAGGTAA
>DBOT01000079.1:17117-17239 GCA_002299975.1 Lactobacillaceae bacterium UBA639 | reverse complement strand
CTGCAGCAACAGCTCAATGGAGCGGATGCTGATGAACAAGGCGACCTGCAAAGTCAGCTGACCGAGGCCCAGAATGCCTATGCCGATGCGCAGGCTAGCGTCAGTGCAACACAGAATCGCCT
>DBOT01000079.1:16596-17061 GCA_002299975.1 Lactobacillaceae bacterium UBA639 | reverse complement strand
CCCTATGCTGGTTACGTTACGATCGACCAGTCAAAGCAGAGCGCACCGGTTGTAACCCTTTACTCGGATAGCTTGCAGTTCACGGGTCAGGTATCGGAATATGACTACGCTAAGTTACGCAATGGGACTAACCTGCACGTGAAGGCCTTAGCCACGAACCGGGCCGAGACGACTCCAGTAACTTATCTGGCTAAGGTACCAACCAGAAGCAGCGGCAACAACAGTAAGTACGAGGTGACCGCCAATCTCAATGCCAATAAATTCATGGCGGGACAGACTGCCAAGGCCTTTATTGCCCAGGATGGTGTTCGGATCCCCAAGACGGCGGTTCAGCACGGCCGGGTCTTTGTGGTTATGGATGGCCGTGCCCGGGCAGTGAACGTCAGTGGTCACGCGGTCAACAACTACTATGTGGTTACGGACGGGGTAGATGCGGGCGACAGGATTGTTACCGATCCTGGTCAC
>DBOT01000079.1:0-16567 GCA_002299975.1 Lactobacillaceae bacterium UBA639 | reverse complement strand
ACCTGAAGAATAATACAAGGATTGATCAAGATGATTGAGCTGACCAACATCAATAAGTACTATCGCCAGGGTGACCACCGTTTTCACGTCCTGCATGACATCAATCTAACGGTTGACCAGGGGGAGTTTGTGGCGATCATCGGGGAGTCTGGTTCCGGGAAGTCAACACTGATTAACATCATTGGCTTCCTCGATGATAATTTCACTGGTACCTACTTTTACGAGGGGCAGCCGATCCACGACTACACCCGTAAGCAGTTCTCCCGCCTGCGTAACCAGAATGTCGGTTTCGTCTTCCAAAACTTTAAGCTGATCCGGGAGACCACGGTGGCAGAAAACGTGGCCTTGCCGCTCCTGTATGCCGGGCAACGGCGACGGGAAGTTAGAGAACGAGTGACGGCGGTGCTTGACCAGGTCGGATTGCACGGGTATGAAGACCAGCTTTCCCAGAACATGTCTGGTGGTCAGCAACAGCGGGTTTCAATTGCCCGGGCGATTATCGGCCATCCCCACTTTCTGATTGCTGATGAGCCAACGGGGGCCCTGGATACGGAGACCAGTCAGGAGATCATGAACCTCTTCAAGCGCCTTAACAGGGACGAGGGGACCACGATCATCATGGTAACCCACGATCCACACGTGGCGGCCCAGTGCGAGCGGGTAGTGAAGATTATCGATGGGCGCGTCGTTAGCGACAGCCAGGGGGCACAAGATGCGGATAAGTGAATTACTACGAACGGCCTTGCGCTCACTGCGGGCCAATAAGAAGCGCAGTTTCTTGACGATTATCGGGATCATGATTGGAATTGCTGCGGTGATTACAATCATGGGAATTGGGGACGGAATCACCCAGACAATGTATGACAAGTTCGGCAATAATACGAAGCGGGGTCAGCAATCGACCGAAATTTATTATTTACCAGATAATGAAAATTCAACGGTCAACGGCTTCACTCAGCAGGACCTTACCAACATCGACAACCAGTTTGGTGGCGAGATCAGGCAGGTGCGGATCGAGCACGCGACCGCTAACCTTAATACTCATGCCGATCTTGGCGATGTTACCAAGAATGTTACCGTCAGCCTGCTAAAAAAGCCCACCACTGCGGTTAAGCTGGTGGCGGGCCGGTCGTTATCAGCGAATAAACTGGCGACGGGTCAGGCGGTGGCATTGATGAAGCTCTCGCTGGCCAAGCGGCAGTATGGGACTGCCCAGAATGCTCTGGGAACCACGGTGACCGTGGGGACAACAACGTACCAAGTCGTGGGGGTATACAAGAATCAGGCCGAATATTCACTGGATGGTGATCAAAACAAGTATGGGGCTGGTCTACTCCTGCCTGCTGACCTCTATTACCAGGGGGACGCCGTTAATCAAGGAGATACGATTAAGCTGACCTTTGATCAGGGCAGCGATGCCGGTCAAATCTCCAAACGGGTCGCCAAATACCTAAAGAGGAACGGGACGGCGGCTAGCCAGGGAAGCTACCAGTACGAGGATATGGAGAAGGAACTGAAGCAGTTCTCCTCCCAGATGAGTATTATCACGAAGTTCATCAGCTTCATCGCCGCCATCTCGCTTTTCATTGCCGGAATTGGGGTGATGAACATGATGTACATCTCGGTATCGGAACGAACCCAGGAGATTGGGATCCGACTGGCAGTGGGAGCGACCCCGACTAACATCATGATGCAGTTCCTGGTTGAGGCTGTGGCCCTGACGGTGACTGGGGGCCTGCTGGGCTTCCTGGGTGGTGCCGGGCTGGCCCACCTGATTGCCCCCCTGCTGTCCCATTCGATCGGTGGCGGTATCCACATCCATGCCCACATTACTATGACCGCCTTCCTGCTGGCTTTCGGGACCTCCGCCGCGGTTGGCCTGATCTTCGGGATCTTGCCAGCACGGCAGGCCGCTAATAAGAATCTGATCGATATTCTGCGCTAGAGGTTAATTACTTGTGCCGGGTAGCCGGCCTGGCGGAGAAAGCTCAGGAGGTCACTGGTGGCCAGAATCGTAGTCATGGTGTTGTCGTTGGGATGGCAGCCGATGGTGGCAGCGGTGGCCACATCCCGATCGACGAACAGCTGAACGTCATGGTCGTGGTTGTTTAGAAGACCAAACGGTGAAACACTTCCTGGGGTGAGCCCCAGCTTGGCCTGTAGTTCGACGGGAGAAGCAAAGGTCAGCCGCGGCGTGCCAGCCTGTTGGCGAAAGAGCTTGGTGTCCAGCCGTTTGTGTTCTTCAATCAATACCAGGTAGTAGTGATTATGCTTGCTGGTGGTCAAAAAGAGGTTCTTGGTGCGGACAAACTGCTCACCCTGCACATAGTGGTCGGCTTGTTCAGCGGTAAAGACGGCCGGGTGCTTGATGGTCCGAAAGGGAATTCCTTGTTCTTGCAGCTTTTGGCTGATCTGTTGGGCATTGATCATGGCGGTCCCTCCTTGAAAATATTACGAACATTATAGCATTTCCCTGATCCGTGTAGATTGCTGACGGCGGGCTGATATATAATAAGGGACAGTTTAATTGAGGAGGAGAAAGAATGAACATTGTTTGGACATGGGACGTCGTGCGACGCATCATCGAAGTCCTGTGGTTAATTAACATTGGCTTTGCAATCTGGACCGTCTTCCGGACCCGCCGCGATATCGCCTCGACCTGGGCCTGGCTCTTGGTTCTGTCGGGTCTTCCGGTGATCGGTTTTATCATTTACCTGTTCGTGGGTCGGAAGTTATCGAGTGACGATATCTTCAGTATTCGTGCGGAGCAGGAGGCGTTTGGCAAAAAGCTGGTTAAACGGCAGCAGAAGCTAGTCCGTAGCCATCAGCTACTGGTTCCCCACGGCAAGCTTGCCCGGGCCCGCCAGTTGATCAGCCTTTCTCTGAGTCTCGACCGGGCGGTAGTTACCTTTAATAACAAGGTCCGGGTCTTCACCGATGGGCACCAGCTCTTTGATAAGATGATCGACGACATTAATCACGCCCAAAAGCAAGTTTACGTGGAATTCTATACCTTCTATGCGGACGACCTGGGGAAACGGGTCCTAAAAGCGCTAGAGGCAGCTGCTAAGCGGGGTGTAACTGTTAAGGTGCTCTATGATCTGAGCGGGTCACGAGGGACTACCTATCGCTTCTTCGCCCACCTTGAAGAGTTGGGTGGGGATGCCCAGCCCTTTAACTCTAAATCCAACAAGCGGATTACAACCCCACGGCTGAATTACCACCTGCACAGAAAGATCGTGGTGATTGACCAGCAGATTGGCTACATCGGTGGCTTTAACATCGGCGACCAGTACCTGGGGATTGCCCCTAAGTTTGGCTACTGGCGCGATACGCACCTCCGGATTGTTGGTCAGGCTGTAATGATGCTGATGGTACGCTTTGCTATGGACTGGAACACGACTTGTCGTAAAACCAACAAGGAGCGAGTTGATCTGACAGCAGCTTTTGAAGGCTTCCAGGTCGAACAACCGACGGACGAGGATGATGTGGCAATGCAGATCGTCTCCTCGGGACCCGATAACGATAACTTTGCCATTCGGCGCGGGTATGAATCGATTATCAGCTCTGCTCGTAAGTACGTCTACATCCAGACACCGTACCTGATTCCTGGCGAGCCAATCCTCGAGTCGCTGGTGATTGCCGCCCGGAGCGGGATCGACGTCCGAATCATGATCCCGTGCATGCCGGACCACCCCTTTGTTTACCGGGCCACGGAGTACTACGCCAAGTACCTGGTCAACAACGGGGTGAAGGTCTACAAGTACAATAACGGCTTCATCCATGCTAAGACGATGGTCAGCGGGAACAACCTAGCCTCGGTCGGCTCGGCTAATCAGGATTATCGGAGTTACCGGCTTAACTTTGAGGCCAACGCCTTTGCCTACAGCGAGCAACTTACGGCTGAGTTGAAGGCCGCCTTTGAGCGCGATATGGAGCAGAGTACCCTGCTGACGCCGGAGTACTTTGCTAAGCAGTCTAACTGGCGGAAGTTCAAGCAGTACTTCTCCCGGTTGCTCTCCCCAATTCTATAATCGATATAAAGAAAGAGGCAGAAGCCATGATTTGGCTTCTGCCTCTTTTTAGTTATGTCTGATTTTAGTAGTTGAACAGGTCGGTGGACAGGTAACGATCGCCGCCGTCTGGGGAGACGGTGATGACCTTCTTGCCCTTGCCCAGCTTCTTGGCTAATTCGATAGCACCTTTAATATTGGCACCAGCGGAAATCCCAACCAGGATTCCTTCCTTGTGGGCCACTTCACGTGCCGTGGCGATGGCATCGTCGCTGCTTACCTCAACAATTCCGTCATAAACGTCCTTGTCGAGCACCTTTGGGATGAAGCCAGCACTGATTCCTTGGATCTTGTGCTTGCCACCGTGGCCTTCCTTAAGAAGTGGTGATTCGGCTGGTTCCAGAGCGTAAACCTTGGTAGCAGGGTTAGCCTTCTTGAGGGCGTGGCCGATTCCGGTCAGGGTACCACCAGTACCAACCCCGGCAACAAAGGCGTCCGGCAGGTTATCCTTACCAAAGGCATCGATGATCTCAGCGCCAGTAGTTGCTTCATGAATAGCCGGGTTAGCAGGGTTCTCGAACTGCATTGGCATGAAGTAGCCCTTCTCCTTGACGAGTTCTTCGGCCTTGGCGATGGAGCCCTTCATTCCGTCAGCACCAGGGGTGAGGATCAGTTCAGCACCGTAGCCCTGCATCAGCTTACGACGTTCCACACTCATGGTTTCCGGCATGGTGATTACCAGGTGGTAACCCTTAGCGGCAGCGACCATTGCCAGACCAACTCCAGTGTTACCAGAGGTTGGTTCCACGATGGTACCGCCGGCAGTCAGCTTGCCCTCTTTTTCTGCCCGTTCGATCATTGCCAGGGCGATCCGGTCCTTGATGGAGCCAGCGGGGTTGAAGAATTCCAACTTAACGTAGACATCAGCAGCGTCTTCAGGAACGACGCGGTTTAACTTAACGATGGGGGTGTTACCGATCAGGTCGGTGATTGAGTTAACGATCTTAGTCATAATTAATTACTCCTTTACTAATTTCTTGTTTTGCATGCTGTGGACAACGGTTTGAAGCCAGTTATCAAAATAGATGTGCTGGGCCGGTTGCCACTTGAACTGTGGTCCCTTCATATGAATGGGGTCGAGGAAGTAGTTTTGCGGCTTGGCGTACTCCCGGTCCGGGTAGGCGTTCTTCTCACGCCGGTACTCCTTCAGCAGGGCTTCCCGCTCGTATTCCAGGTGGGCGAACAGGAAGGACTGCTGGTACTTAGGCGCCCGGAAGGAGAAGAGGTCATCATCGATGGTGGTGGCCTCGAGGATCAGGTCGGGATGGACACTGATCTGCTGGTGATCTAGCTCCGCGTAACGCGCGTGGGGTGCCAGGAAGCCATCCGGCAGCCCCGTCAGCAGCGGCCCCTGGTTGACAATGTGGTTAGGGAAGATCCCAAACAGTTTCTCCGGTAACCGGTGCTTCTCGATCCCGTATAAGTAGTTGGCGGCGGCCATTGCTCCCCAGCAGATGTAGAGCTGCGGGATATTGAATTTTACCAGCTGGTCGATCAACTGGTGGATCTCGTCAATGTAGGTAACCTCGTTAAAGTCGAGTTGTTCGATTGGTGCCCCGGTAATGATGAAGGCATCAAACTCGTTGACCCGGGCAAGGTCCAGGGGTTGAGCAATCTGTTGAACCAAGTCAGGAACCGTCCGGTCACGGTAATGGGTTTGCGGGTACAGGAAGGTCAACTCCACTGGGTAGGCAGTGTGGGCAAAGACGTTCGTGAACCTTTTCTGGGTATCAACCTTATCGTGCATCAGGTTGAGAATCCCAATCTTAATCTGGGGAGTGGCCATTATTTATCACCTCAATTCGTTGTTATTTGGGCACTAAAAAACTGTTGTTAATCAAAAAGTGAATAAGCCAAAGAACCCCAGTTGGGCTGGGGCGGGCACAGGATGATTAACAACAGCAGCTAGTGGACCACGGATGAATTGAATTTGTAATTTTTAACATTGGGACCACTCCTTTTTTACTTGATACTTATTTATTGTTAGCAATATTCTAACCTGGTTAGCATGGGAAGTCAATCAATATCTATTTGTGATATAAAAACGCCCACCAGCCGTGATGGCAGTGGGCATTAGGACCTAATGAATATTATCAACGATCTGGTGGTAGGCGCGGGTGGTAAAGCCGTAGATTAACAGGTAGATGACCAAGAGGGCCAGGGTGATCGATACTGCGACTGTGATCATCAGCGGGAGGTTGTAGAAACTCAGCTGAGTCATGATCTGCTTGATGGCTGGTGCTGCGAAGAGCAGGTTGATGACGGCTCCGGCAATCGGCAGCATGAAAACCATCAATACCTGACTGTGGATACTCTTAGTGGTTTCACGTTCATTAAGCCCAACCTGTTGCATTGTCTTAAACCGGTACCGGTCGGCGTAACCCTCGGAGATCTGCTTGAAGTAGATGACGATGGTGGTTGTGATTCCCAGGGCCAAGCTGATTAAGATCCCGGCGAACACCAGGCCCCCGTACAGACCATTAAACAGGTAGTGGATATTGTACCGCCCAGTCACTTGACTGTTGGTGAGCTGGAGCTGAGCTTGGAGGTCGTTTTCAAATTGCATGTGCTGGTGATCTGAGCCGTTCAAGCGGTAACAAAAGCTGGTGACGTTCATTGTTGGCATTCCGGCCGGTAGATGATTGACGATTACGAAGGCGGGCGCGTAGATGGAGTGCTCGGGATTAAAGGCAAAGCTGAGCTGTTTCAGATTCTTCGCCTGGTAGTGGTGTCCTACAATAGTGACATCACCGGTATATTGTTTGGCCGGTGAGTAAACCAGGGCCTGGTGATCATTGAGCTGGGCCGGCTTGCCAGTCAGCTGCCGGTAGTCCCGGCTAGAAACAAAGATGATCGAACTGGTGGTGTCATTGGTCATGTGTTCCAGGGAACCTTGGTTGATGAAACGTTTGCCTCGCCAGTAACCGTTCTGAGGCGTTGTAGCCTGGTAACTATCTTGGTCAAATACTTTAACGTGGTGGTTGCGGACCACTTGCTTGACTGTGGCTTGCTGTTGCTTGGCCAGTGGCTGGTTGGTGATCATGACCACGTCCTTAGGAACGTAGCGGTTGACCGAATCACCGATACCGGCGTAGAGGGAGATTGAACTGAAGAGGGCGACGAGGACGGCTGAGCATAGCAAGCAGATGGTAGCGAGGCTGGCCCCGTTTTGTTCCATCCTTTGGAGCATTCCCGAGACGGCGATGAAGTGTCGTGGACGGTAGTAGAACTTCTTGCGGCGTTGCAGAAAGCGGAGGATGATAACACTTCCAGCGATGAAGAGCAGGTAGGTCCCGATAACTACGAGGACGACGGCAGTCATGAAATTACTGAACGCGGAGATGCGGGGCTTGGTGGTCAGGGTGAGGTAGTAGGCCCAAGCAAGGAGGACGATACCCAGCACACCCATGATCGTAAACAGCCAGCCGTGCCGACGAGGTGTTTTGACAGTCGCGTGCCAGAGTTGGTTCGGGTTGAGCCGGTGCAGTTTGACCAGGTCAACCGCCATCAGGATGACGAAGAACCCGGCCATGTACAGAGTTGTCCGCATTAGGGCAGTCGGTTCGATCCAGGGCTGCTTGAGACTGTGAACCTTCAGGAGGCGGCCGAGTCCCAGGAAGGCGAGGCGTTCAAAGATAATTCCGGTGACGAGTCCGCAGATGATGCTGCCGATGAAGAGGTAGCACTTCTCAATGATGGTCAACAGCTCCAGGTTACGGCTAGTCATGCCCAACATGCTGTAGAGGCCAAGTTCGCTACTACGCTGCTGCCAGAGAAAACGGTTGACGTATAAGAGAAAGGCAAAGGTGACCAGGAGGATAAAGTTGGCGCTGATATTGATCATCGCCGTGGTAGCTGTGCTGCTGGGCAGCTGGTGCAGACTATGGTTGACGCTGATCGCGGCGAAAATGTAGTTGATCGCCACAAGCATACTAGACGCCAATAAGTAGGGCCCGTAGACCTTACCGTTACGCCGAAAGCTGGAATTGATTAACTTGAAGAAGAGCATTATTATTCACCACCATTCGTGAGGGTCATCATTGTGTCACTGATTTCTTCTTGGTACTTCTTCATTGAGAGGTCGCCGCGGAAAAGCTCGTGGTAGATTCGGCCGTCCTTGATGAAGAGGGTCCGCTTGGCATGGCTGGCCGCTGCCGCACTGTGGGTTACCATCAAAATAGTCTGCCCGTTTTTGTTAACGTCGTCGAATAGCTCCAGAATCTCAGCGCTGGTATTGGAGTCCAGGGCCCCGGTCGGTTCGTCGGCTAACAGGAGGTCTGGTTGAGCAATCAATGCCCGGGCGATGGCCACTCGCTGTTGCTGACCACCGGAAACCTCACTGGGGAAGCGGTCAATGATCTTTTCGATCCGCAGCCGCTTCATCAGGGGATGCAGGCGCCGTTCCATGATTGTGGGATCGGTCTTGGCCAGGACCAGGGGCAGGTAGATGTTGTCCCGGTTGGAGAGACTATCGAGCAGGTTAAAGTGTTGGAAGATGAAACCGAGGTGCTCACGCCGGTAGCGGGCCGCCTCGTCCTTGGTCAGTGCACCGAGGTCCTGACCGTTGAGAATTGCCTGGCCGCCAGTGGCCTGTTCCAGGGTAGCGATGATGTTCAGCAGGGTACTCTTGCCGGCACCGGATTCACCCATGATGGCCACGTATTCGCCATCCTCAACGGTGAAATTGATGTCCTTTAAGGCGGTGACGGGGTGAGTAGAGTTGGCGTTGTCGGTCCGCTGAACGTGGTTGAGTTGTAGTAATGGCATGGTAATTGCTCCTTTCAATTAGTTCGCTGTTGATACTTTAATTATAAAAAGGCCCTGGCCGCTTTCCTACTTACGAAAGTGGCCAGAACCTTACAGTATTGTAATGTTAGCGAGTATTACTGGCAGGGAAAATCAGATAAAAACGACTTCCCTGGCCGACCTTAGAGCGAACACGGATGGTGAAATTGAGCTTAGATGCGACCCGCTTGACGAGGTAGAGTCCCATTCCGGTCGACTGGGTGGTCTGGTGACCATTATGACCGGTAAAGCCGTTCTCAAAGATCCGTTGCTGGTCAGCAGCAGAGATACCGATGCCCTGATCGCTAATGGCGAGGGCATGATCATGCCAGGAGATGGTGATCGTACTGCCAGCGGGCGAATACTTAATGGCATTGGAGAGAAGCTGGTTGATGCAGAAGCGCAACCACTTGGGATCGGTCAGCACGTCATGATCGAGGTTGACCAGGTGAGGGACCAGTTGCCGGTGGATGAAGAGGGCCGAGTTCTGCTGAATTACCGTGTTGACGAGATCTGCCAGGTTAACCCAGGAGAACTCGTAGTCGTTGCTGGCCATCGTCAGACGCTCATCGTTTAGAAGAAGATCTAGGTAGTAGTTAGCCTCGCGGACTTCATCTTTAACACTGGTACTGGCAACGGTGGGGGCATTTTCAGCCGCCGCCTCAAGGCTAGTCAGGGCATTCTTGATCTCGTGGGTGAAGAGGTCGAGGTTGTCGAGCTGTTGTTGCTGTTGGAGCCGCAATGCCCGGACATGGCGGTCACTATCGTCCTGAATTCGCTTGAGTTGGTCCAGAAGCTGACCCTCAACCGGATTATGAGGAGCCACTGCAGCATCGCGATGTTGGAGGTGGCGAATCCGTTGCCAGCTGCGAATCCCGCTGGCGCTTAGCCAGACCAGGAGCACGGGGAGGCTGAAGCGAAGCAGATCCCAACAGAACTGCTGCGGCAGCTGGTAGAGAATCACTAAGAGCCAGGTCAGACCGATCATCAGCAGGTAGGCGATGACCATTGGGAGGGTGGCGCGTATCAGTAGCCGCCAAAAACGGTTATTCATTAGCAGTCACCAGGCGGTAGCCTACGCCCCGTTCTGTTCGGATGGCGCGGTCCAGTTTGAGCGGTGCCAGCTTGGCCCGCAGCCGGCTCATGTTGACGTTGAGGGTGTTCTCGTTGAGATACTTGCCGCCCTGCCAGAGCTACTCCAGTAGAGTTTCTTTACTGACGGTCTGGTTGCGGTGACTGAGCAGGACTTGGAACATTGCCCCTTCGGTGGGAGTCAGCTGAGCCTGGCCAGCGGAGTTATGGACCTCGTTAGTCAGGGTGTTGAAATGGTTGTCGTCCCATTCAACCTGGGTACTAGCACTTTCATGTTGGTTGCGCCGCAGAAGAGCCTGAATCTTGGCCAGCAGGACGGTCATGGAGAAGGGCTTCATGAGGTAATCATCCGCCCCCGCCGCGACCGCGTGCATCACGTTGCTGTCGATATCAGCTGCGGAAATCACAATGATAGGAACCTGACTTTGCTTGCGCAGGTCCTGAATCCAGTAGAAGCCGTCAAAGCTCGGCAGGGTAATATCGAAGAGAACCAGGTCAGGTTGGGCCACTGTGATCTCCGCCGTAACATTTTGCCAATTCTGAACCGTGATCACGTTGTGTTGCCACTTAACCAGTTCCTTGGTCATAGCCGTAATGATCTGGGGATTATCCTCCACAATAAAAATTTTTGCCACGCTAATCCCTCCTTTTTAGCCAAATTATACAAAAAACGCCGCCCGATTACACGGCGCGGCAACAAAAATTAGTTATTCTAATCCCATCTCATGGGCGTAGGCAGTTTCCTCTTTGATCAGGCGTTGCCGTTCCTTCTTGTTGTACCATGGGGAAACGGTGAAGGCGAGGATATCGTTGATCACGTAGATGGAAGAGTTAACGGCCATTGCCAGGGTTGCGGAGCCCTGCCGGTAGGAAACAAACCAGAGGACTAATTGGGCAATCCCGGATGCCAGCCACCAGAAAAACTGGTTATTGAAACGCAGGAAGCAGATCACCCCAGCGGTCAGGCTGATGGAGAAGCTGATTGCGTCGATCCATGGACGGGGATCATCGGTGAGGTGACCGATCAGGTAGCCAGATACCAGGTAGACCAGGATGGTTGCGGCGATGGCAACTACCCAGCTCCGCGCGGTGAAGTGGCGAATCTTGGAAGCCATGTTGACGTTCCAGTTGGCGGACAGGAGGACCGGGACATCCAGGGTAATGACGTAGGCCAGCTGTTCACCGATACTGAGGTAGTTCTTGGCGTTCAAACCAGCGATGATGAAGCAGATCGCTGAGAGGATTCCGAGCCAACCGTTGACGGATTTTGCGGCGTTGATGGCGAGCACGCAGAGGACCCCCAGGGTAGTCCCAATGAAGGTGATGACCGTTACCCAAGTAATCGGGGAACTGACGAGGGTCATCACCTGACAGCCGAGACTGAAGAAGAACAGGTAGTAGTTCTGCTGCGGCCAGCCCTGCAGCTGGTGGCCAAGAAACTTAAGATAATTATTAAACATGATAAAACCCCTATACTAAATATTGTGGTTTACATGTAATAATCACGGTGTCGACACAATATATAGTGATTAAAAATGCAACGCGTACTAGTATAACGGGCCCGGTTCGTTGACGCAAGCAATTATTGTGCAGATTAATTGCCTGATTATTAACACCAGCTTCATGACAGCAGGCGAGTAACCGGTTACTGAACCGTGGTAAAATTATTTTTTAATCGGCAATTTGGATCTTGATGATGGTCACCTGATAGCTAGTCTGTGGCGCCTGGACGGTGACTGTTTCACCAGCCCGGTGGTGAAGGAGGGCCTTACCCAGTGGGGAGTCAAAGGAAATCTTTTGTTTGGCGAGGTCGGCTTCCATCTTACCGACAACTTGATAGTCAGTGACTTCATCGTCGTCATCAAAACGGAGGGTGACCTGGGTACCGAGGTCAACGGTCTGCCCATCGGTCGGTTTGATTACCTGAGAATATTGAAGCTGCTTGTTGAGATAGCGCAGGCGACTCTCCAAGTGGCGGAGTTCCCGCTTAGCCGTACTGTACTCGGTGTTCTCTGAGAGGTCCCCCAGGGCGCGGGCGGCCTTGAGCTGGGCGATCTTGGCCGGCCGCTGTTCCTGCAGTTTGGCAATTTCTTGCTCGATTTCGTGGTAGCCATTGGGGGTCATTTTTTGGAAATAAACATTCTTCATTGCTTCAGCAATCTTCTTGCGTTGCATCCTTGATCAGTCCTTTATTTTTTCGGTACTTCACAATTATGGTATCATAGTAAGGAAAATTCAATTTTGAGACGGAGGATAATTGAAAGAATGAACGAGCAAGAAGAACACGTAAAACAGTTCCTCACTTCGTCCACGTATAATCAGCTATCTGCTAACCAGCAGAAACATGCTCAAGATATCTTAGTCCGGTTTAACCAACAGATGACAAATGAGCAGCACTTGGCCGACACCGCGTGGACACCCCAGGCGGTTAAGGAGGTAATGGTTGGCGACTTTATCGCGGACCCAGCACTGACCAATCAATTTGGGATTGCGGTTGCCCCGGTTCTAAAGGCTTACCAGAAGTTCCTTGGCGTTGACCAATTAAAGGAGATTGTTCAGGCAATCGACGACCAGCGGGCCAACATGAATGCCTGCCGGAAGGCCCACAAGACTTGGGCACAGTTGCACGGTGCAGACGCAACTGAGGAACAGCCTTCACCAGTTGCTAAACCAACAACCAAGCTGACCCAACAGGCGCAATCAGTCAAGGTTCAACCGACTAAGCAGACTAAGACAGTGTGGAACGAGGAGAAGCTGGCCAAGTTAATCGACCAGGTCAAGTGTGACATGCCTGCTGCGCCTGAGTTCCAGCACCAGGCCCTTAGTTTGGGTGAACAACAATACGTGGTTGCAGAATTTTTGAACCTGATGCACCAGGAATTCAATGAGTACCCTGACGAATGGGTCTTTGCGGACCTCCAACGGGTTCTCGGGATGATGATGCCACTGGATCCAGCCATCACGCCAAAGCAGATCAAGAACATCGTGCCAACTGCGCAGGCATTGTTTGACTACCTGAAGCAAAACGGCGTGATCACGATGGATCAGTACAAGGTAGGCATGAAGGCCATTGCCAACATGCAGAATTCCCAGGAGATGTTAGCTTCCCTTTCCCGTAAGGAGCGGGAAACACAACTGATGCTGTCATTTATCAACAGCAACGGGATTGATACGGATGATGTCCAGGCCGCTGAAGCCTGGATGGATGATCACCGGGATGAGGTAGCGGCCTTCATGCGGACACTGCTTAACCCATGGCGTGATTATGAGCACCAGCAGCTGGTTAAGCGGCAGGAAGCAGCGCGGTGCTGTGCTCAACTGTCATCAGCTAATGGTGGTAAGATTACTCACCACCGAGCACCGCAGGGCATCAAGTTTAGCAAGAAGGCCCGGAAGAAGCGGCGTCGTAAGTAAGAGAAAGGAAGCAGACGGCAATGAGTATTCAGATTCCACAGAGTATGACCGAGGTTGAGGTGCAACTATTAGACCGGCAAAAGCACGGTGAGCACGTGACTAAGGAGGAAATCATTCGCAATGCCGTCAGGGATACCCTCCAGGCATTGATGGACGAAGCCCTGGATGGCCACTACGATGATGTTAAGTGGGATGACCAGGGACATGACCTGGTGATCTACGACATCATGGGCAAGCAGGTTGGTCGGGTCGCCCCGCAAAAGGATAGCTTCATCGATGAATTTACCGCCAGTCCGGACAACATGATGCTGCACTTTGATGATGCGGTAACCAAGGTTGTCGGTGGTCGTTAAAAAATAAAGCATGCGTTGGCAGAATTTATTTACGTATGCTTTTTTATTGGTTTTTTAGTTAAAACGCAGTGACAGGCAGGTCAGTCCACCATCGATCTTGCTGAACTCGGACATGTTAACTTCGTGGGTAGTGAAGCCGTTATCTTCCAGCAGTTTCTTAACACCGGGGAAACCGGCTGGCATGATCACGCCGTTACCGGTGTTGATGCAGTTGACGGCGTAATCCTCGCCGGCTGGGACCTTAAGCTGGTCGAAGTCCTTGAAGTAGGGACTATCAATGTATTCACCAGCAACTAGGAGCTTGTTGTCACCCAGGTAGGTCGTGCCGGTCTTGAGGTGGAGTACTTTTTGAACGGGCACGGCCTTGACCGTCTTGCCAAACTTAGCGGCAATCTTGGTGAACTGGTCGATTCCCGCCTGGTTCGTCCGTGCAGAGCGACCCACGTAGATCACGTTGTTATCCACCGGCATGACATCCCCACCCTCGAGTGTTCCGGGGCTGGTGATCTCAAAGATCTGGTAGTCAGTATAGAATTGTTTGATAGCCGGTCTGATGAGGTCGCGTTCCTTTTGCCGGGTACTCCGGGCGGGATTGGTAATTACGGCAAAGTCATCAAAGACCACGGCCGGATCCTCGACGAAGCAGGAGTCCGGGTAGTCTTCCAATGGTCCCAGAATCGTGGTCGTGATGCCGAGGTCGTTAAGGATCGCGACGTAGTTTTGGTGCTCCTTGAGAGCCAGCTGGTAGTCAGGCTTCCCTTCATCAGCGTAGTCGTCGATCCCATTAACCACGCTCTTAGCGGGAGTACGAACAATTGCTTTAGTAAATAACATTCAAAAGCCTTCTTCCCTCGAAAACGTTTTCAACAACTAACCTTAGTATACAATTCACCCAGATCAAGTTCAATATAGCAAAAAAGCGACAACCCAATGTATTAGGCTGTCGCTTTCTTATTCTAGAGTTTGTTCTTAATTTGGTATGGCTTTTGGCCTGCACCCGGCTTTTTTGCTGCATCCTTGGCGTAGAAAATGGCGTATTCCTCGTCGTCGGGACCCTTAGCGATGACCAAGTCATCATTACGGCGTTCCCGCTTGAAGATCTGCCCCTTCCGTACGGCTTCGTTGTAATCGTGGATGTTAGCGATGGAGTCACCAGGGTTAAAGAAAATTCTTGTTTCCATTCTACTTCACTTCCTTATGCACGACTTGGTAAGTCTATTTTACCATGATCAAGGATGTGACCGTGAGCCGCATGGATAAATTCGTTCAACCAATAACCATTTTTCAGTGGCAGGGTGTTGTCAAGAGCGTAAATCCGCAACGTGTAGTCATGTGTCTGGTCAGGCGGCTGGGGGCCAACGTAACCGGTGATGATCTGTGGGTCGCCGTTTACCAGAGCGCCGGCGTTACTGTTCCGGCCCTGGACAAACTGGTCGCCCAGATCACGACTCGCATTTGCCGGAAGTTCAGTCATCGTTGCTGGGATGTTGGCAGCGAGCCAATGAATCCAGGTAAAACCACAGACGGGCGTTGAATCATAATCCACAAAGGTCAGGGCAAGGGTCTTGGTGCCGGTGGGCAGGTCAGTAACGGTAATTGGAAATGATTTAATCGGGTGGTCGGCGAGCATTGCCGAAGCCGGAGCGTACTTGCCGTATTCGTCGGCGAGCAGGCCGTTTTCAAGTGGTACTGAAACTTTCATCATTGATTCCTCCTCATTCAAGATAGCGATCACGCAACTGGTGAAGCTGGTCATCGCTGAGTTCTAGGTAGTCAGTCAAGTAGTGCTGGACGTCGCCGTATTGGTTCTCAATAGCAGTGATTGCCGTATTCAGATAATCAGCATTAACCGAGGCCAGGGCACGGCGGTTATTGATTAAGATTTCCGTGGCCGGGGTCTGTGGCAGCTCCTTTTTCATCTGGGCCAGTCAATCCTCGCGAAAGTCTTTCGTCACTGAATTAGTTAGTAGGTAGTCATCAAGGATCGTTTCACGTGGAACACCGAGGGCACTAAGAATCAGGAAAGCCGCCATCCCGGTCCGATCTTTCCCAGCGGTGCAGTGGAAGAGGGTTGCCCCGCTTTGGTTGGCAAGCAGGCGGGCAAATAGCTGCTGAAAGGCGCGCTTGGCACTCGGAATGGTGACCATTCGGGAATAGACCTTCAGCATGCGCCGATAACCGTTACCTTCCTCTTGCATCCGCTTGGCAATCTCTTCGTTACTGTGTGAGGCGTCCGTTTCGTCCTCGTCAAATACGGGTAAGTGGTAGTAGGTTGCGGTTTGTGGGACCCGATCTGGCATCTGTCGAACTTCAGCCTGGCCACGCAGGTCAATATCCTGGGTAACCGGAATGCTGGCTAGGGTCGCCAGGTCAGCATCGCTTAATTCGGCTAACGAGCCGGTCCGCAACAGCTGGCGCCATTTGACGGTACGGCCGTCTACGGTTTGATAGCCGCCCAGGTCGCGGAAGTTGTGGCCGCTATTGATATCGAGCAGTCGATTTGGCATAGGAATCCTCCCTTATAATTTTATTGGTTAACACCTATTCTATACCATTTTGCCTCAGTAAGGGGGTAATTACTTGGGCCAGGCGGTGACCCGCAGCAGTGGTTCCCGCCTGGTCGGGGTGGAGACCGTCAGTGTAGGACGGGCACCAGTGGGCAGTGTCGATGACTGGTAGCTGATAATGATGACTAATGGTAGTGATCTCTTCCTTGAAGTGTTGACTGAATGGAACCATCAGGGCAATTGGTGTCTCCGGGAAGGTTGTTATGACCTGTTTAATAAAACGATCATAGGCGGCGACAAATTGCTCTGTCGGGAAACGACGGTCATTAACGCCGAGGTTGAT
>DBOT01000063.1:4466-8178 GCA_002299975.1 Lactobacillaceae bacterium UBA639 | reverse complement strand
AAATTTTACAATCTGCCTTAATCATAAATACCGATATCATGCGTTTTTGGAAGGATCCCGCCCTCTTTGTAGCCATCCTAAAAAATTATCAAATATGTTTAATTTATCATATGTCATTCAATTGTCTAAACATTTGCCAATAATACATATTATCTAGTAAGAAAAGTACGAATCACCATCTTTGATGACTCGTACTTTTAGTTAATGTCGAGTAACGATACGCTATAATATAGTTAACACTAATATGGAGTGAAAATTTTGGAAGCAAATAAATACCTCAAATTAATCAACGAAGAGCTCGCCAAGCTCCCGGACTATGTCAATGAATACTACCTTGGAACTAACCATGCCGTTACGACAACCTACCAGTATTTGACGGAAATCCGACGTTTCTTCGACTGGCTACGGGTTAGCAGCTTGGTCGATGCCAAGAAAAACCAGGACATCCCCGTCGATGCCCTGGCCAAGCTCCGCCGCAATGACATTATGCTGTACATCGACCACTTGAAGCATAGCACTAACGCCCAGGGACACCTGAACTCGCCGACCTCCATCAACCGATCTATCAATGCCCTGCGCTCACTGTTCAAGTTTCTGACGGTTACCGCTGACGTCAAGGATGGTGAACCCTACTTCTACCGCAACGTTATGCTAAAGATCGACTCGCTCAATGATACCAAGACGCTGAACTACCGCGCCCATACCCTGGCTTCACATATGTACCGTGGCCAAATGAAGTTTGACTTCATTAACTTCATTGAGAACGAATACCCCCAGAAGTGTGACAAGCGCGCCCGACGTCCCTTCAAGCATAACCGGGAGCGAGATATTGCCATCATCACCCTGATCCTCGGCACCGGGGTCCGGGTCTCCGAGGCTGCTAATGTCAACCTAGGCGACCTTAACCTCAAGCAACAGCTTCTCGACGTTACCCGGAAAGGGGGTCAGCGGGACTCGGTACCCATTGCGCCCTGGGCAATTCCTTACCTTAAGAATTACCTGCAGATCCGTGCCCAACGCTACCACGCCGTCAAGAAGGATGTTGCCTGCTTCTTGACAGTCTATCATGGTGAGACGAGGCGGATGACCGCCAACTCAATTGAGCGGATGGTTAAGAAGTACTCAACTGCCTTTGGTCATCCCCTAACGCCGCACAAGCTCCGTCACACCCTTGCTTCAGAGCTCTATGATGTCACCAAGGACCAGGTTCTAGTCGCCCAGCAACTGGGTCAGAAGGGAACTTCCGCAACTGACCTCTATACTCACGTCGACCAGAAGCAGCAACGCGAGGCTCTACAGGAAATTAGCGACCATCCTGATAGACACTAAAAAGCATCCGGTAAGCTATGTAAGTTTACCGGATGCTTTTCTTCTATTTATCGATAATTGTTACTTGGGCGTGTTTGATAGCAATTGGACTCAACTCCTGACCAATCCCCGGACGATCTGGAACTTGGTACTGCCCATTCACTGGTTGGTAATGATATTGTCCGGACTGGTAGTTGGCATCTTTCAGGTTAATCTCATGCTCCTCATGGATTACGAAGTTACTGCAAGCCGCCTCAAACTGAAGGGCCGCCGCGGTAGCAATCGGACTACCACAGACATGTAGCTGCAGACCGACCCCGTTCGCCTCAGCCAGAGCCGCAATCTTGATTGCCGCAGTGATCCCACCGCAGTTTCCAAGATCAGGTTGCACCATCGCCACATCCTTAATCAGTGGCAGGTAAGTCTGGGGGCCAGTGAGGTGCTCACCAACAGCGAGGTTTGCTCCTGTTTCCCGAGCTAGCCGGACCGTCTGTGCTGGATCAATCGATGGTAGTAGTTCCTCATAGTAATCAATCCCCAGCGGAGCCAAGCGCTGAACCAACTGCTGGGCAGACCGTCTCGTGAGGTTAGCATGACAATCAATGATGATACGGACATCGGGGCCAACCGCCTGCCGGATTGCCGCTACCCGTTGATAATAGCGATCAAGTTGGGCCGGGCTGAGCAAATGACGGTTATGAATCAGTCCTTGTCCCCGTTCCTGGGTAATCGGGTCAACCTTGATGGCGGAATATCCCTGCTCAACCGCCCGTTTAGCTAGGCGGGCAAAATCGCGCGGCACTGTTACGTAACGCGAGAAAGGTCCCCAGCCATACTCGATGTGACTGGCATAGGCTGGTAGTTGATCGTGGAGCTTACCACCCAACAGCTGATAGAGAGGCTGATGAATGGCTTGTGCTTTCAGGTCCCAGATGGCTGTATCCAAGGCACTAATGGCGGCGTACATGGTACTCCCTGGATTTTTTGCCCAAAAGGTGTGCTCATAGAAGTCTTCCCAGATGGCGTTGCTATCCCAGATATTGCGGCCGATGATCCGGGGTGCTAATTCTTTAAGGATACTAACGGCTCCCCTGGCACCAGTACCATAGGCAATTCCGGCTTCTCCCCAGCCGCACTGGCCAGTCGTTGTCTGAACCATCACTACTACGGGATGCCAGATTGACGAGAGTCGTCCCCAATCCAATTGAAAGATGGTTACCCGGCTAATGGTCATGATTGGTCACCGCCTCAACGATCTTATCAGCGATTTCTGCACTAGCCTCTGGTGCCAGTAGAGTATCAAGGCCTGCACTGGTCAAACTCTCTTGAAGATCGGACCGGATGACCGGCTGGCCCGTCAGCTGCTTTTCTAGCTGATCAGCAGTGGCTTGATCCATCGTGATCAGATCACCGTGAATCTTGACATCAGCCAAGTGGTTGTCACGAACATCGAAGCCCAAACCAAAGCTACCGACATCATGGAAATAGGCGTCAACATAATAATCTGTTAACCCACTACCGTAAATCCACTGGTGGGTCCCGAGCTTCTTACGGGCCAGTTTCTTAATATCTGCCCACTCAGCAGTTGATAGCCGCCGTGTTTGAATATCAGGGTTGAGCACTCGAACGTGTTTGAGAATGAGTTTTTGCAGGTCATCACGAGTAAAACCATCCTGCTTGATGAAAGGCTTCAGGTTAGTAACCCGGCTACGGACCGACTTAATCCCCTTGTCTGCCAGCTTGGACTTTGATGGGGTCAGAACCGCATTGGCCGTTGCCGTGTCCACATCGAACATCAGGGTCCCGCCATAAAGCACCCGGTCCTTGATCTGGGCAAATGCCATCCCCGAAAACTTCTTTCCTTGATAAGTCAAATCATTACGACCGGTTTGTTTGGCATCGATTCCAACCTCGTGCAAGGCTGCGAGAATCGGCTGGATATAATGAGCGAACTTAGGTGTCTTGACCTTCTGGGCCGTGTTAATGTAGACAAAGGTCAGGTCTCCTGGATCAACAAAGACCGCCCCACCACCGGGATTGCGCCGGACCAGGCCAATATTATGCTCACGCAGGTACGGGAAGTTCACCTCATGGTAGACATCCTGGTAATGACCAAGGATCACCACAGGCCCCATTGGGTGGTAGAAGTACAGTAGCTCCTGCCCCTTAAATTGTGGTGCCTTTTGTAAGTAGACTGACAGGGCCTCCGGAATTACCGGGTCCTTGAAGTAATCTTCATCTTTACTCATGTCGATATAGAGCATTTTATCCACCTTCTTAAGCCAATTATAGGACTTATTTGGTGAAAGTGTTTGAAATATGTCAATGTGATTGACGCTGGACCCACTCAATCAGGTAGCGATCAAGCAGGTCCCGGTAATGCAGCTCGGCGGTATCCGCCAGT
>DBOT01000063.1:0-4429 GCA_002299975.1 Lactobacillaceae bacterium UBA639 | reverse complement strand
CCGCCAGTAGCAGTTGCCCTGCCTGATTAAATTGGTAGCCACCCCACATATGCTGAGCAATTGGGCTCATCAGGATAGACTGGACGACCCGCAGCAGGCCAATCGTATGTTGAGCATCGAGGTAGCCAAGGGCCACGACGTCCCGAGGGTCAATGTAATTGAAGATTCGACAGCGAAGATTCAATGCATTCTTCCGCTGGCGGGGATTCAGTAGCCAATAGAGGTTGGGCCCCTCGTATAGCCAGGCTCCTGCCACCTGATCAGGATAGCGACAATTAGCCAAGGCAAACTGGCCGTTAATCGAGCCGAGGGAGTGTCCGTAGATGTAAAAGGTGGTAGTTGGATTATTTGCCATCAACTGGTTAAGCCAATTGGCGGCAGTCCACATCTCAGCGGGGATGTCCGGCAGCTGGTGGAGGATCGCATCCCCGATCGGTAGGTTGACCCGCAGCCATTCATTTGTCCAGGTAGTCGGATCGCCGTGACGAATCCCCGAAGAGCCGCGAAGGAGGATAATCTTTTCTCGTGAGCTGTGCTTGACCACCGTTGCCCGAAAACCGTCAGCGGTATTAGCGACCCGCTCGACCTGGCCAATGACAGTCTGGTCCGGCAGTCGCACCTGCTGGCCGCTTTGCCAATCCCAATATTCGCGTTGGGCCAGCTGCACCCGCTGACGGTCCGTCAAATTAATGCTCACATCAACATCCCCGTTTCTTAAATTATTATCTTTTTTCGGTTCAGGCGCAATCAGTTGTTGACCATCTGTTCAATAACTATTGTATAATACATACTAATACTTTTAAGGGAGCGTCTTTTATGTTATATGATGCAGCATTAATCCTGGAAGGCGGGGCCTTTCGGGGACAGTATACCGCTGGGGTGGTTGATGCCTTCTTAGCTCACCACATTGAATTTCGCAGTGTGATCGGGGTCTCGGCCGGCTCGCTGTGTGGGGCCAACTTTGTCTCTAAGCAGTACGGCCGCCCGGCGATGATCAATATTCACCACCGTCACGACCGCGACTACATCTCACTGACCCACCTTCTTCATCGTAAGAGTATCATCAACCTGGATTACTTATTCGAGGATCATGGCTGGCAATGGCGCAACTTCAACGACCAGGCATATGAGCGCTCGGCCTCGCACTTCACAGCCGTCGCTACCCGGTTGACCGATGGCAAGGCCGTCACCTTCACCGATCCGGTGGGGGATGAACTGACTCGGGCGCTGAAGGCTTCCTCATCGATGCCGATCATCGCTAAGCCACAACGAACCAGTCAGGGGCTGTGTATGGATGGCGGGGTTGCCGATTCCATCCCCTACGACATCGCCCAGCAGCAAGGGTTCAAGAAAATTGTCATTGTGCGGACCCGGGACATCAACTACCGGAAGAAGCCAACCAGTCGGGCCCTCGCCCAGCTCCTCCACCGTTATTACCCAGAATACCCGACCTTCGTCAAGGCGGCCATCAACCGCCCCGCTGCCTATAATAAGCAGGTTGAGGAAGTCAACCGTCTCACTAAAGAAAAGCAGTTCTCCACTCTCGCTCCTCAGCACCCGGTTAAGGTCAGCCGGATCGAAGGTAATACGAAGAAGTTGGTCGAGCTGTACGAAACAGGGAAGCGGGAAACCAACCATGTCTTGCCGCAGTTGATTAAATACCTTGAGAAGTGAGAAATCCAAGCCTTAACAATTCTTTTTGCGATAGTGTTTATCTCTTCATGACTAAATAAAGTACAACATTATTATATAAGGATGTGATTGTCATGCCTATTGCGACTACTCAAAGTGACTTTAAAAAGCACATCAAAGACTACTTGGATCAAGTTAATGAAGATAACCAGACAGTCTTAGTTGCTCGTTCGAATCAAAGAACAGCTGCAATTATTTCCCAAGATCAGTTAAATGCCCTTCTAGACGCTGTAAATGCTAAAGAAGGATCGTTAGACTATGCCATTGCCCGTGATAAATTAATCGATATGCATATTCTTCCGGAAGATCCTCTCGTTGAACCTAATGATGATTACTGGAATCAATTTAAGAATAGTGAGGAATATAAAGTTCATCCATAAAATTGGATGTAATTATCACTGTAAAAGCCGTTCTTGCACTATGTTGTGGTTGCAAGAACGGCTTTTACACTCAGCCCTTATTGTAGTGAAATATCATCAAAGATTAACGGCGGCTCCGTACAGCAGTGTATCGACTTAGTATTAATAAATTTGCCCAGTATTTCTTTGATTTTTCAATATAGATAATCATAGCAACTTTTAATCTTTTGCATAACGCAAGAGTGCTTCTAAAATTACATTTTTAAGAAGCCTTGGGGACTCGGATCGAGGATTTCAACATCCTTCCCCTCACTCTGCTCCCGTGCAACACGCTTGTTTCCCCAATCAGACATTGCCACTAAGATTTGGCGAAGCGATCGTCCTTCTTCCGTTAACGAATATTCAACCTTAGGCGGAACCTGTCCATATACCTTGCGCTTAGTGATTTTATCCTTCTCCAGTTCCCGCAGCTGTTTCGTCAAAACTCGCTGTGAGACATTGGGGATTGCCCGGCAAAGTTCACTGGTCCGCATTGCACCATTGCCAAGATGACACAGAATGATCGGCTTCCACTTACCGCCAATTACATCGAGCGTTGCTTCCACGGCCACGTGATAAATCTTTTTGATATTCTCTTCCTCCCCTCAATGATTTTGAATCAAGTATCATTATAGACTAATTAGCTTGATTAATCCTTTGTGGACGTTTGCTTTTAGCCACCGAAGCCCTCAACTTGACCAAACTTGTTCAAGAAGCTAGTTGTTTCCTGATCAGTGAAGTTCATGGCATCGAGGAAGCCGGTCCTTAATTCGCGTTGTAACCCACGCGGCAGACCAACCAGTTCCATATCAACCGGCGATAATTGATAACGGATGCTCTGCTCATCCCCGGCAGCAACCTTTTCCACCCAGTTTGGTTTCCGCAGGAGTTCACGCCCCATGGCCACTAGGCTGGCACCGTCGGCAAGGGTTGTCTCGGCATCCGCTGGTGTTTGGATGCTACCGACCTCAATTAACGGTTTCCGACCAGCGATGACCTTGAGGATTTTGTTATTCAGGGTTTCATGATCATCGCGATTAATTAACGACGACCGCTTATGATTACCCATGGAACTGTGGAGGTAGTCAATCGGTTGGTCGCTGAGCATATCAACTAGCTTCAGGGTATCAGCAATGGTGATTCCCGGCTTGGATAGCTCTTCCGGTGAAAAACGGTAGCCAATGATAAAGTCCTTAGCGGCGTACTGGTCGGCGGCCTTTTTAACCGCAACGATCACGGCCTTGGGGAATGCCATTCGCTGATCGACATCCCCGCCCCACTTATCGGTCCGGCGATTACTGTGCGGTGAGAAGAACTGCTGAATCAGGTAGGTGTTGGCCCCGTGGATCTCGACCCCGTCAAAGCCCGCCTGAATGGCCCGCCGGGTAGCTTCACCAAAGTCCTTGATGATCTGCTCAATTTCCGGTTCGGTTAAAGCCACGGGAACATTTTGCGGATCACGGTGGGGAGCCACCGCGCTGGCGCTATGGGGTTGCTGCCCCCGCAGGATCTCTCTAGTCGTCTTTCGACCAGCGTCGAAGATCTGTAAGACCGCCTTAGAGCCCTTAGAATGAATTGCATTAGCCAACGCGGTTAGACCGGGGATGAAGCGATCCTCGGCTACGGAAAGTTCACCCTCAAAGCCCTTGCCGGTGGCGTCAACGTTTGCCACCTCGACGATAATCATCCCCACACCCGAGCGCATCCGGTAAAAATTAATTTCGTCGTTAGAAACGGTGCCGTCAAAGAAACTGGACTGAGTAGTTACAGGTGCCATTACAATATGGTTCTGCAGTTTAGCACCATTCGCAAACTGGTATGGTTCCATAAATCGATATTGCTTTGTCATGTTCTATTATTCCCCTTTCGTTGATATTGCTACTATACAATCGTAAGTAACTAACGGGAAGTAGGCACTTAAATGACTTATAGGGACTTTTGAGGCCCATTTGTATCAGGTCAATGTTTATGACGATAATATTTTTGGAGCGGAGTGTTAGTTGAACCCAAATTGTAAAAACAAGTAAACTTTTAGCTGATAAGTGTTATACTTAAGTTAGTAATTAAACAATCGCATTAGGAGTGTCCGTGTGCCGGACTGAGATACGCTCATTAAGCGTGGATTCTAGAACCTGTGAGTTAGTGCTCGCGTAGGAAAATGCATCATACTGCAAGCCGACAATCAGGTTCTTCCGATTGCCGGCTTTTTATTTTTGGAAAGGGATGTTTATAGAATGGAAAACGCTGAACTGCCCGCCCAACTAGTTGGCCAGGTCCGCCGCAAGAACCCGGTCGTCTTAACCATCGCCAACGACGTCACTGCTGATAAGGTTGCGGAC
>DBOT01000122.1 GCA_002299975.1 Lactobacillaceae bacterium UBA639 | reverse complement strand
TCTTCTTTAGTAAGATGAGCATTCTTTTTATGAGTAGTCAATAAACTAGTAGACATGGTATCATTTAAGTGCGTCATTTGACGGACATCCTTTCATATAGGTTTGGTTCACTTAATATGATACCTGATGTCACGCTGAATGGCGTTTTTTATTTACCACCAACTGGGTGGCTAACTTCATTCTATAATCCACCCCTAAAAAATAACCGGCATCTGTGGAATCTCTTTCAAATTCTTCAACAGAATGGCGGTGATCTCACTAGCGCTCTCTTTCTTCCCCCGTTCAATCCACGTAATCATCATCCCCACAACGATGCTGATCCGTAGATTAATTGAATACTGGTAGTAAGAAGACTCCACCTGACCGGCTGGGTCATACTTTTTGAGGAGGGTTGTAATCGCCGCCGTCGCATTTTGGATAACGTCGATGCGCTTGTTAGAAATCAACACCTCCAAAAGTTCGGACCGCTGTTCCCAGTACTCAAACACGGACTGCACAAAAGCCAGCTGTCCCGCTTGTTCACGACGATATTTCTTACTGAATTCATCTACCAGATTGAGAAAGAGTGAATCACACTTCCACTTGAGAATGTCCAATGGTTCATCAAAGTTCCGGTAAAAGGTACTCCGCCCCACCATCGCCTTCTCGACGAGTTTTGTTATATTAACCTCTTCCAAAGGGGTCGTCTTTAATGTCTCAATCAATGCATGATAGAGGGCATTAGCCGACGTTTCCGACCGCTTATCGTTCTTGATATGGTACATAATAGCTTCCTCCGTCCCTTATTTTACGAATCAATTGTATCACAAAATAATTATGGTACAATTGTCACACAATTAATCAAGAATGTTCACAAGCCATTATTCAAAGGAACGTGATTCTTTATGGACGATAATGAAAAAGCAGCTAGTTCAGCCCCACAGCTAAGCCGGTCGTTAAATAGCCGGCACATCACCATGATCGCAATCGGTGGCGCCATTGGGACCGGACTATTTCTTGGTTCCGGGCAGGCAATTCATGATGCCGGGCCCTCAATCATCATTTCATACCTGGTGATGGGGATCTTCACCTACCTATTGATGAAGGCCCTAGGGGAATTGATGCTTTCCGACACTAGCAAACACTCCTTCATCGATTTCGTTAACGTCTACCTCGGACCCCGAGCTGAGTTCATGACCGGGTGGATGTACTGGATCTGTTGGATCAGTCTGGCCATGGCGGACCTGACGGCAACGGGGATCTACCTGAAATTTTGGTTTCCCAACCTACCACAGTGGGTCGGCCCCCTGATCATTGTCGGCCTGTTAATGCTTGCCAACCTGGTTAACGTCGGGCTCTTCGGTGAGATTGAAAGCTGGTTCTCTCTGGTCAAAGTTGCAGCCATCGTTGCGCTGATCATTGTCGGAATCATCATGATCTGCTCACACAAGGTCGTCAATGGCGTCACCGCCAGTTTCGGTAATCTCGTCAACTATGGTGGTTTGTTTCCAACCGGGACACACGGCTTCATGATGGGCTGCCAGATGGTTGTCTTTGCCTTTGCCGGAATCGAAATGGTCGGGGTGACGGCTGGTGAAACTGCCAATCCCGAGACCGAACTCCCCAAGGCGATCAACACCCTGCCGATCAGAATTATCCTCTTTTATCTGGGCTCGATGATTGCCATCATGTCGGTCTACCCCTGGAACCAGATCAAGACGACCACCAGTCCGTTTGTCCAGGTCTTCTCCGCGATGGGAATCAAATACGCAGCCGGAATCATTAACTTCGTAGTTCTGACCGCTGCCATGTCGGCCACAAATAGTGCCCTCTTTACCACTAGCCGAACCCTTTATACCCTGGCCTCCAGCGGTAACGCCCCACACTACTTCGCCCAGTTGAGTAAGAAATCCGTGCCTAAACGGGCCCTGAACTGGTCGTCTTTAGTTCTCCTGATCGTTGTAGCTTTGAATTACTTTCTGCCATCCAAAATCTTCCAGATCATCTCCAGTGTCTCTACCATCAACTTTCTCTTTGTTTGGATCATTATCCTGGTCTGCCACATTCGTTACCGGCAGAAGAGCGGCAGGCCTGGTCTCTCGCCGATGCCAGGTTACCCCTTCACCGATTGGCTGACCTTACTCTTCTTCATTGGCATCCTGGTGGTCCTCCTACTCGAGCCGGCAACACGTCTGTCTCTTATTCTCTTCCTTGTATTCTTCATCATCCTGTTCTGGCAGTACCGGCTCCTTACCAACCGGCGACAGAACTAGGCTATCACTAATTGGATCCCCCGGACGATCGCCATGACCGTCCGGGAGATCTTATTTTTTACTTTAAAATATCAATAAAAGCCCCGTTCTAAGTGCCGCACCATCTCCCAAATCGGTTATAATTTTAACTAGTTAGAACGATTTAAATTAGGAAGGAAAAAATAATGTTTTACTTTATTACCAGTCGTGAAGACATGCTGACGTCGGCCATCGAGCTTGCTCAGGTCAAGCGGATGCTTATCTTTGACTACCTCAAACTCGATTCCAAAATCGTCACTCTGCAATACAATTGGGCCCACCATGAGGTCGAAGAGAAGCTCGGGGGCACCAATCGGGTCATCAACCTCTTCCAACACTTCCAGCAATTGCCCTACCAGTACACGGCTAATGACCAGGCCCTAATCAACCGGATCCTCCACCAGCCTAATCTGACAGTTGATAACCTCGTCGCTAGTCGCAATGGCAAGCAGCGAATCATCGCCCACCTCAATGGCGACCGGCTCTACTATGTTGACTACCGGGATAAGTTTGGCTTCACCGACCGACGGGACTATTACGATAACGGCTGCCTGACTTACACCGAGTTCTTCGAGGATAAGGCTCGGGTAGTTACCCGGCAATACTACGATGCCCAGGGACGGCCAAAAATCCTCTATCATTACCGCGGGGGAAAGGGGAACGTCCCCGTCCTCTGCCTGATCCAGCTCCATGACCAAGGACAAGTATGGGAATTCGATAGTGAGAACGAACTGCGGGCCTACTTCATGGACCAGCTGGCGACAGCTGATGATCACGCGATCTTCATCAGTGATCGTTCTGATTACACCCTCAAGGCCTTCACAATGATGAATAATTCGGTTCCCCGCTACCAGGTTTTCCATTCTGTCTTTACCGAGAACGGGCTACCCAACGGTAAGTTATTTGCCGTCTACGAACCAGTTAAGCAGGCGCTGGCCGAGCACCACCTCTCCGGTCTGATCTCAGCCACCCAGCAGGAGGCTACGGATGCTGGCAAGCGTTTTGCAACTGAGGCCAGCTACGGGATCCCAGTCACCTACATCCCCGACGACCAATTACAGAAGAAGGTCCCATTCAGTCAGCGGACGCCGGGACAGCTGATCGCGGTCGCCCGGCTGACCAATGTTAAACGCCTTGATCACCTCATCAACACGGTAATCACGCTGAAACGGAAGCATCCTGAGGTCGACCTGAAGATCTATGGTTACGACGATGGCTGGAATAACTACGCCACCTCTCATTCACTGCGGAAGCTGGTTCAAGATAATCACGCTGAGGACTACATCCACTTCTGCGGGTACCAACACGATCTGACTAAGGTCTACGAGACGGCCCAGATCGAGGTGCTGACCAGCTCATACGAAGGCTTTGCCATGGCCCTACTGGAGGCCCAGGGACACGGTTGTCCGGCAGTTAGCTACGATATCAACTACGGTCCGGCTGAGATCATCAAGGACCAGTTCAGCGGTCGCCTATTGCCAGAGGGGGATCTCCACACCCTGTACACGGTTCTCGACGAATTGCTCAGCAATCCCGCTACCCTAGAATCCTACGCTGATCATGCCCAGGAGGTTGCCGCCAAGTACTCCTTTGAAAACGTCGCCGCACAATGGAAGAACTTCGTTACCACCGACAAGGATGTTCAGCGCGTGCTTGCCGATTAATCGTTAAATAAAGTCCTACTAAACACTTCATAGTAAAATTCATCAATTTTCCTGATTACCATCTGTTATTAAGGAGAGGATCAATTAGCATAATGATAGTACGGTTATCATTCGATCGATCTTCGAGATGCTTCATTTTCCACTTTGACGTGTTACAATAAAAATACGAAAAGCCCCCGAGGTTGAGTCGCTAAACTAGCAACCTCGGGTAGTGGTAAACTACCACTTAATTGTGAGTTTTAGCCTTAGCTTGATCAAAATGTTACTGGTGATAACAATTTTGACCCTGCGAGGCTTTTTTAATTACAATCAAGCGCAATTTAACCACCCACTTTCCTCAGGGGCTATATCTATTTTATAGTGTCTATAATCAAATACACAAGAAAGGACTAAGTATTACTAAATAAAGAATAGTCGCGCAAGATCCCACATTGAGATTCTGCGCGGCTATTCTAATTATAGACTGATTGTTCTACTAAAACTTATGGTTGTATTCGACCATCTTAGCACCATTCTCGTTAGCCGTGATCGTGGTTACCCCGGCGTTCGTTGGGAAGTTACCAACAGTATCTACTCCCAGAGCATCGGCAATCGTCCGGATAAATGTTCCATGGGTAACAAGAAGGAACCGGTCACCGTCGTCAGCCTTATCAACCAAAGTCTTAAGGCCCCGGCGCCAGCGGGCAATAATCTCGTCGTAGCTTTCAGCTTGGCCGGTTGGGTCCATGTCGTGCATCATGTTCCGGCCAGCCTTCAGGCTCTCGTGGCGGATAATGTCATCGTGGTCCTGGTAGCCATGCTGAACGGCGATGGTCCGCCAGTTAGCTTCGGAATCGAGCACTTCGAAGTAGCCGAAGAACACCTCACGGAAAGTCTTGTCCGTGTAGGCAACATCCGGAACGTGCTTAAGGTGCTTAATGATCCGATCACGAGTTTGAACCGCCCGCTTCAGGTCAGAAGAAATAATAATGTTGTAGTAGGTATCCGCCAGGGCTTTCCCCGTTGCCGAGGCCTGCTCCAGGCCGTGCGGATCCAGCTCCATGTCAATCCAGCCCTGAGCCCGTCCCAGCTGGTTCAGGTAGGTTTCCCCGTGTCGGACGATGTCAATTGTGATTCCAGTCATTTCACTCAATTCTTTCTGCGGTAAATCATTTTGAAGCTAGTATATATTCCCGTTTTTGAAAGCGCAATTGAAGAAAGAGCCATCTTAAAAGCCGCCTGTACTGAATCGTCTTTAGTACAGGCGGCTTTGCGGGTTATTTGGACTGCTTGCAAAGCAACTATTTCAAAATAATACGTATTTAAACAAAAGAAGCTACCCACACAGCTGTTGCTGCATGGGCACTATTGCCTGTCAAGT
>DBOT01000004.1:5985-15734 GCA_002299975.1 Lactobacillaceae bacterium UBA639 | reverse complement strand
ACAGACCCGCAACCGACGGATCCGCAGCCGGAACCGACGCCGGATAAGGATCCTGTTCTTTCGACTCCTGAGTCAGCAACGCCAGCGAAGCCTGATGGATCTCATCAGAGTCAGCCGGTTCAGCTTACAAGTCAGGATTCAGTAGTGGTGGATACGCCATCATCGCAATTCCAAACAGTGGCAGCACCCGCAAGTGCTATAGCTAAGGCCGAAGATGAAGCCGTTGCCCTTCCGCAAACGGGAACAGATAATCACGGTATCCTGTTAGGCATTGCCCTGGCAATCACAGCTCAGTTGATGATTTGGGGACTGGTTCAGCCCAAAAAGAAGAAAAAGTAAATAACTAATAAAAAAGCATGTTACCGCTCAACTGGAGCAGCAACATGCTTTTCCTTATGATTAATATCCTTGATGGAGGTCTTCGACTTCGGGGACCTCAAAGCCCTTCTTGATCAGTCGCTTGACGACTTTTTCCATCTTTTCGTGGGTAACGTCAGCGGGAAGGGTGAATAGGATCTGCTTGACTGATGAATGCTGGGGGTCAAATGAGAGGACATTGACGATTTGACAGTAGCGGGTGATTTCCTTGGTAGCCGTCATCAGGGCTCCCCGTTCGTCAGGTGCAACCACGGTCAGGACGTAACTACCATTGTTGACGTTCCAGCCTTCTGCTAGGACCCGGAGCAGACTGTTATGGGTCAGGATGCCATAGAATTGGTTATTCTCATCTAGAACGGCAATGTAAGGCAGGTCGCGAATCGCGAAGAAGACCGAGAAGAAGGCCGAGTTAATGGAAACAAACTTGGTGGCGTTCTTGAGGAGGGCCGTCACCGGCAGGTTCATGTCCCCATTGCGTGATTTATGCCGGTAGAGGTGCATCTTATAGATATTGCCACGGAAGATCTTGCCGGATTCGTCCAGTACGGGAACACAACGGTAGCCGGTATTCTCCAATACCGTTAGTGCTTCGGCAAGGGTGGCGGTTTCTGGAAGGGTCGTCAGGGTGTCCTTTTTCTTGATGAGTGAACTGAAAATCATGGTATTATTCCTCTGTTTCGTTTCTAAGTGCACTAAACATCATAACACAATTTTAGCACTGTCATGAGAAAACAATGAGAATGACTTAAGAATTGTCGTTAGCGGATGGCGATCATTTTGGTTTCAAAATCAGCGAGCGTATAATATAGATCAGAATACATCGCTGGACGGGGGTGATCTCCCGTGCGGCCTTTTTGCATTTTCGACAGTGAAGGGATGGAGAAAAATTATGAAGATGATTGTTGGTTTAGGAAACATTGGGACCCGTTATGATGAGACCCGTCATAATACCGGTTTTATGGTTGTGGACCAGTTGGCGCGCGACTATCACCTGGGCGCTTTTAGCCACCTTAAACAGGAGGCCGTTGCGGTCAGTGGAGTGATCAATGGTGAGAAGGTCATGCTGGTTAAGCCAACGACCTTCATGAATGATTCTGGTCGGGCGGTTGGCCCATTGGTTGACTACTATGGCCTTGATCTGGCTGACTTGGTAATCGTTAATGATGACCTCGACATGCCAGTTGGTCAGATTCGTTTGAAGACCCACGGGGCCTCAGGTGGTCACAATGGCTTGAAGAGTATCATCAATGCCCTGGGCACCAAGCAGTTCAACCGGGTTAAGCTCGGTATTGACCACCCCCAACACGGAACGGTGGTCAGCCACGTCTTGGGTAAGTTCAGTAAAGAAGAACGGCCAAAGTTCGATGCGGCGGTTGAGCAGGCCGAACATGCCCTGGAGGACTGGCTCAAGGGTGAGGACTTTGCCCAATTAATGAATGACTACAATTAGCCGGCAAACTATTTTAGGAAAGGAGTGATCAACGGTGAAACTTGAGAATTTTATGGAAAAGACGCCAGCGTTTAAGAAAATTGTTGACCAGCTACACCCGGCCACCCGCCAGCTGATCACCGGAATCTCGGGTTCGGCACGGGCACTCCTTTTAGCAACACTTCAGGAAAAGCAATCACGTCCACTCCTGGTAGTCACGGATAACATGGCCCACATGCAGGAACTCGCTGATGATCTTGGCGGCCTAGTTGGCGAGGAGCGAGTCTACCAATTCCCCGTTGAGGAGGTGTTGGCAGCCGAAGTAGCCACCAGTTCACCGAACTATCGTCTGCAGCGGGTCCAAGCATTAGCGGCCCTGGGTCAAGGGGATAGTGCGATTGTGGTAACTTCGGCGGCCGGTTTACGTCGCAATGTGGTCTCCCCACAATTCTTCGCGCAGGCAACCCTGAAGGTAAAGACCGGGGGCGAGCTGGATCCCGAGAAAGCCCGTGACCAGTTGAGTGCGATGGGCTACCAGCTCCAGAAGATGGTGCTTCGGCCAGGTGACTTTGCGGTGCGGGGGTCAATCATCGATATCTATGCCCTGAACACGACGGATCCCGTCCGGATTGACCTCTTTGATACAGAGGTGGACTCGCTGCGGTACTTTGACGCCAGCACTCAACGTAGTATCAAGAACGTCGACAGTGTTGAGATTCTGCCCGCTACCGATTTCATCCTGCCCCCGGCCGAGTTTGACCGGGTCGAAAAGGCCATAGCGGACCAGTACCACCAGCTGTTGGCTAAGTTGACGGACACGGATGATGACATTCGCCAACAGGTGGATAATCGCTTTAAGCCAATGCTGACGGCCCTTAAGCAGCACCGCCTATCTAATGACTTGCAAGAATTCAGCGACCTGGTTTACCCTCAAGCCCACTCTCTACTCGACTATCTGCCGGATAATGGGGTGGTTTACCTTGATGATCTCGGGCGGATCAAGCAGGTAGCTAAGCAGATCGCAGCTGAGGATCAGTCCTGGCTGGCCGACAAGGTAAAGTATCATCAACTACTCACGGTTCCGGAGTTAGGAAATGATCTTGAGCAGCTGATTAAGGACGACCAACATGGCCAACTCTACGGGGCGCTCTTCAAAAAGGGAATGGGGAACATCCGCTTTAACCAGTTAGTTGAGTTAACTACCCGGCCAATGCAACGCTTCTTCGGTCAGATGCCCCTTCTAAAGACGGAGCTCCAGCGCTGGCTTGATCAAGGTCAGACCATCGTCTTAATGGCTAACAGTAAGGTACGTCGGGACCAGATTGCCCGGACCCTGCACGACTTCGATATTGACGCGTCTGAAACGGGCATCGATGCTCTCAATGTCAATACGGTCCAGCTGGTGGCCGCCAATTTGAATAACGGTTTTGAGATGCCCGTGGGCGGCCTGGTGGTTATCACTGAGGGTGAAATGTTTAAGCAGGTCACCAAGCGCCGCCACCGTCCTCAGAAACTGGCCAATGCGGAGCGACTTAAGAGCTACACGGACCTTAAACCGGGGGACTATGTTGTTCACGTCAATCACGGGATCGGGATCTTCAGCGGGATCCGGACGATGGAAGTTGATGGGGTCCACCAGGACTACATGGTCATCAACTACCGTAACAATGCCCAGATCTTCGTACCGGTAACCCAGCTGAACCTGGTCCAGAAGTACGTCTCGTCCGAATCGAAGACACCGCGGATCAACCGGCTTGGCGGCAACGAGTGGGCCAAGACCAAGCGCCGGGTGGCCTCCAAGGTCGAGGACATTGCCGACGAGTTGGTCGATCTCTATTCGAAACGGGAGACAGCCAAGGGGTATGCCTTCCCGGAGGACGATTACCTGCAGAAGCAGTTTGATGCCAACTTTCCGTATACGGAGACTCGGGATCAGTTGCGTAGTATCAATGAGATTAAGCAGGACATGGAAAAGGCCAAGCCGATGGACCGCTTGCTGGTCGGGGATGTCGGCTACGGTAAGACCGAAGTAGCGATGCGAGCCATCTTCAAGGCCGTTGCGGGTGGTAAGCAAGTGGCCTTCCTGGTGCCCACCACCGTCCTGGCCCAGCAGCACTACGACACCATGACCAAGCGGTTCGCGGGCTTCCCGATTAAGATTGCCCTGATGTCCCGTTTCAAGACTACTAAGGAACTCAAAGAGACCGATGCGGAACTGGCGGCCGGCAAAGTTGACGTGGTCGTGGGGACCCACCGGATTCTCTCCAAGGATGTTCGCTTCAAGGACCTGGGCCTGGTGATTGTCGACGAGGAGCAGCGCTTTGGGGTCAAGCACAAGGAGCGCCTCAAAGAGTTAAAGAACAACGTTGATGTTTTGACTCTGACGGCGACCCCGATCCCGCGGACCCTCCACATGTCAATGCTGGGAGTGCGGGACCTCTCCGTCCTGGAGACCCCACCAGCGGGACGTTTTCCAATTCAGACCTACGTCATGGAACAAAACAACGGTGCCATTCGTGACGGTATCATGCGTGAAATGCAACGTGGGGGCCAGGTCTACTACCTCCACAACCGGGTTAGTGACATTGAAGAAACCGTCGCTAAACTGAAGGAGCTTGTTCCGGAGGCCGCCATTGGCTATATCAATGGTCAGATGAGTGAAAATGAACTGGAGACAGTCTTGTACGAGTTTATCCAGGGTAACTACGACGTCCTAGTAACGACCTCGATTATTGAAACGGGGGTTGATATCCCGAACGTCAACACACTCTTTGTGGAGAATGCGGACCGAATGGGGCTGGCTCAGCTCTACCAGATCCGGGGGCGGATCGGCCGGAGTAATCGGGTGGCCTACGCCTACTTCATGTACCAGCCGAATAAGGTCCTCACTGAACTGGGTGAGAAACGGCTGGCTGCGATCCGGGACTTCACGGAACTGGGCTCTGGCTTCAAGATCGCAATGCGGGACCTGGCAATCCGGGGGGCCGGAAACTTGCTCGGAAAACAGCAGCACGGTTTCATCGACTCGGTTGGTTATGACCTCTACTCAGCCATGCTCAGTGATGCCGTGGCCAAGAAGCAGGGGAAGAAGATCAAGCCGACTGCCGATGCCGAGGTTGAACTCGGGGTTGAGGCCTACTTGCCAGATAGCTACATTGATGACCAGCAACAGAAGATCGAACTTTATAAGAGTATTCGGCAGGCTGGTGACGATGCGGAACTGCTGGACATTCAGGGTAACCTGATTGACCGCTTCGGTGATTACCCAACGGCGGTCGGTAACCTGTTGCTGATCAGCAAGCTGAAACGGCGGGCCGACCTGGCACTGATTGCTCAGATCAAACGGCAGCGGGATAACATCATGATCACCTTTAGTCCGAAGGGAAGCCGGTTGATCAAAGCAGCGGAGATCATTAAGCAGCTAGCCAAGACCCACTTCAAGGCAACCCTCGGCGAAACCGATCAGCAGTTAACGGTTCGACTGGTCATTCAACCAAAGATGACGACGGCGGATTGGCTTAACCAACTATTGAAGTTTGTTGGTGGCCTGGCGGATGTCGTTCAGAACAATAATCAGGCAGCATAAAAACGGAGGATTAATAAAATGCGATTAGATAAATTTTTAAAAGTTTCACGGATCATCAAGCGGCGCTCAGTTGCCAAGGAAATTGCTGACCAGGGGCGGATCCTGGTCAATGACCGGCCGGCTAAGTCATCGAGTAAGGTGGCAGCTGGTGATACCCTGACGATCAAGTTTGGTAACAAGACCGAAGTGGTTAAGATCAATCAGATTGTAGAGACCACCAAGAAGAGCGAGGCCGAAGACATGTATGAGATTATCGACGAGAAGTACGCCGAAAATTTCGATTAGTAATATAAAAAAGTTGATAATTTGTTCGATAGATTATGGACAATGGGGCGGTTACACTGATATACTGGTTTAGAAAATAAAGTTTTGAAAGTAAGGAGGAGAATCATAATTGAAGAATCACAAAGTTGTTCAGCTTGAGACTCCTCATACCCAGCAAATGAGCATGGATCGCCGGGCCCGCCGGCGGGTACATGTACGGCGTTGCGAGCGGATTGTGGCGGTCTTCTTGCTCATCTTCCTTTTCCTGGGCTTCCAGATTGTGCGGAGCCGCCAATCATTGGCAAAGGTTAACACCAACATCCACCAGACGGAGATCCAACTGGCGGATCAAAAAGCTAAAGGGCGGGAACTAAACCAGCAGGTTAAGCAGCTGCATGATCCCGAATACATTCAGCAGGTGATTCGCTCCAAGTATAATTACTCCAAGCAGGGCGAAACGGTTTATAATCTTGATAATTAATAAAGGTCGCGCGGATCAGTCGAAAGATCAGATCCGCGCGATTTTTCGCTTGATTTAGCATTAATAATGGTTCAAACTATACTTGTTTATCGAAATTTGTATGGTATACTCATTACAATATAATTACAAAAATGATTAGATGATTAGACGATTCGAGGAGGATCTTAGAGTTTCATGGCAATTGAAGTGGGAGCAAAGGTTTCAGGTAAGGTTTCAGGAATTACAAACTTTGGTGCGTTCGTTGATCTGGACGATAACCAAACGGGACTGGTACACATCAGCCAGATTTCTGATAAGTACATTAAAGACATTCACGATGTCTTGTCAGTAGGAGACACGGTAACGGTTAAGGTTACCCGGATTGGTGACGATGGTAAGATCGCCCTTTCAATGAAAGCGGCTGCTCCACACGAACATCACGAAGGCCATGAACATGGTCACTTCGATCATCGTCAACACGATGAAGGTCGGCATTTCCACCACGAGCGTAACAATGACTTCCGTGGTCACCGTGATAACTACCGTGACCGTGGTGGTTTTAACAACAATCGGCACCATAACAGTCGCCAACACGAAGACTTTGATGACATGTTGGCTGGCTACTTAAAGGAAAGTGAATCTCGTCTGTCCACCCTTAAGCGTCAGACAGATGGTAAGCGTGGCGGCCGTGGCGGTCGGCGGAGCTAACATGACGCAGAACATACTTAAACAATTTGAGCGGCACCTCAGGCAGGGCCGCTTTTTTGCTAAGGACGACCTGGTGGTGGTGGCCGTCTCGACTGGGGTAGACTCGATGGTCCTGCTCGACCTCTTGCAACGGCTCCCGAATGACCTGCGTCCGCGACTGTTGGTAGCCCATGTGAACCATGAATTACGTGAGCAGAGTACCGTCGAGGAAGCCTACCTGACTGCGTACTGTAAACAGGCGGGGCTGGCGCTGCAGGTAGCTCATTGGCCTAAGGCAACCCACCCTGAACATGGGGTTGAGGAGGCGGCGCGCCAGTTTCGCTATGCCTTCTTCAAGCATTTGCTGACCGAATACCATGCCACCACGGTGGTGACGGCCCACCATGCTAACGACCTGGCCGAGACAATGCTGATGAAGCTCACTCGTGGTGGTCAATTGGATCAGCTCGTTGGCATTCGCGACCAGCGGCCACTGGGGACGGGTAAACTCGTTCGCCCTTTGTTGCTATTCACCAAAGCTGACCTGTACCGGTATGCCCGGGCGCGGGACTTGAGGTGGTTTGAAGATGCGACCAATCAGGAGCTGACGGTGGCCCGTAATCGTTACCGCCACCAGATAATTCCGGCCCTGGAGCGGGAGAACCCTCAGCTGATTTCCCACTTGCTTGATTACCGGAATCAATTAGCGGAACTGCTGGCTTGGCGAAACCAGGAGCTTGCGCAGTTGTTAGCCAATGTGCAAGTTGACCATCATCTGCAACTGAGCGCCTTGCAACAATTGCCTCGTTTCCAGCAGACCGAATTACTGCGCTACTGGCTGGAGCAGGCTGGCGTAACGGATCTTAAGGCGGAACTGATTGCCCAGCTTTGCCAAGCGTTGAATAACACCCAGAAGCCCCAGGAACGGTTTGACCTTCCGGGAGAACTTATCTTGGTTAAGGACTACGAAAACTGCTGGTTAGAAAATATCAACAAATTACCGTCCCAGCAGCAAAAAGCGCCGACGTATATGGTAAAATTGGGCCAACAGTACCCAATTGATAAGCAGCAGGAAATGCTGGTGACGACTACACGGGAGGACTTTGCGACTGACGACCAGGTGATGGAGATGTGGCTAGCACCAGATCAGCTCCCCTTAATGTTGCGTCCCTGGCAGCCTGGTGACCACCTTCGCCTTAGAGGTGGCGGTCATCAGCTCGTTCATCGGGTCCTGATTGACCAGAAGGTGGCAGCAGCCAAACGGCGTACACAATTAGTCTTGGTTGATGCGCAGGGGATGGTGGTCTGGCTTCTTGGCCGTAAGTGGAGTTGGTTTGACCGTCCTGACGACTACCGTCAACACTGGCAGCGACTGTTTATTGGGATCACAAAACAAAGAGGAGAAGACTTATGAATAACGATATCGAAAAAGTCCTTTTTAGTAAGGAAGATATCCAGGCGGCGACGGATCGCCTGGCCAAACAGCTTTCGGATGAGTATCGGGACAAGAATCCATTGATCATCTCGGTCTTGACCGGGGCAGTCCTGTTTACTGTTGATATGATTGAGAAGATGGACATCATGGCTCAGCTTGACTTCATCGACATCTCAACTTACTTTGGCGGTGCCCAGTCCACGGGTAAGCTGACTTTGATCCATGACCTGACGACCGATGTCAAAGGCCGGAACGTCCTGATCATGGAGGACATCGTGGATAGTGGTCACACCCTTAAGTTCTTGATTGACCTCTTGAAGGAACGGGGTGCGAAGAGCATCAAGACCGCTACCATGATGGATAAGCCAGAAGGTCGGCAGTATGACGTCAAGGTTGATTACTATGGGGTCCGGGTACCTAATGAGTTCCTAGTTGGCTACGGTTTGGACTACAAGGGCTACTACCGGAACCTTCCTTACATTGGCATTCTGAAGTCTTCTGTCTACCAAGAAGACTAGGGCTTAAATTGGGCATTTAATTAATGGTCAATATTTGTCAAGTATGCTATTATAGTGGGTACAATTATTAAAATTGATGCTGGTAGTTAGGAGGTTGTTATGAACAACAATCGTAGAAACAATAATTTCACTCATAACGTTCTCTTCTACGCCGTGATGTTCTTATGTATTATGGGGATTGTCTACTTCTTCTTTGGTGGCAATCAGACCAACAGTCAAAGTAAGACTGTTTCCCAGAGTGAGTTCATCTCAGAACTGAAGACCAACAAGGTTAAGAGTGTCCAGCTACAACCAAATGGTGGAGTGTACAAGGTCACTGGGACTTACCGTAAGCCACAGGCCAACAACGATGACTCCACTAACGGCTTTGCACTAGCACCACAACGTAACAACAAGGTTTCACACTTCCAAGGTTCCGTCCTGCAGAGCGACGTGACGGTTAGCCAACTGCAACGCTACGCCAACAAGCACGACGTTAAGCTGAGTACGCGGGCCGAGGAATCCAACAGTGTTTGGATGAACTTGCTGCTGACGGTTCTGCCACTGGTCATCATGATTTTCTTCTTCTACATGATGATGGGCCAAGCTGGCCAAGGTGGCGGTGGCCGTGGAGTGATGAGCTTTGGTAAGACCAAGGCTAAGCCAGCGGACCCGAAGAAGAATAAGGTTCGCTTCTCTGACGTTGCCGGTGAAGAGGAAGAAAAGCAGGAATTGGTTGAAGTTGTTGAATTCCTGAAGAATCCGAAGAAGTTCACCCGTCTTGGTGCCAAGATTCCATCTGGGGTCTTGCTGGAGGGGCCTCCGGGTACTGGTAAGACCTTGCTGGCTAAGGCCGTTGCTGGTGAATCTGGTGTTCCATTCTTCTCGATCTCCGGTTCTGACTTCGTTGAAATGTTCGTCGGTGTTGGTGCCAGCCGTGTTCGGGACCTGTTTGACCAGGCCAAGAAGGCGGCTCCAGCAATCATCTTCATCGATGAAATTGATGCCATTGG
>DBOT01000004.1:5322-5930 GCA_002299975.1 Lactobacillaceae bacterium UBA639 | reverse complement strand
AACCAATTACTGGTTGAAATGGATGGGTTCCAGGGGGACGAAGGTGTCATCGTGATGGCGGCGACGAACCGTTCTGATGTTCTTGATCCAGCCCTCCTGCGGCCAGGTCGTTTTGACCGGAAGATTTTGGTTGGTCGTCCCGACGTTAAGGGTCGTGAAGCCATCCTGCGGGTTCACGCCAAGAACAAGCCAATCGCATCGGATGTTGATCTGAAGGAAATTGCCAAGCAGACCCCTGGCTTTGTTGGGGCCGATCTGGCAAACCTGCTGAACGAAGCGGCCTTACTGGCAGCCCGGCGGGGCAAGAATGAGATCGATGCTTCTGATCTGGATGAAGCTGAAGATCGGGTCATTGCGGGACCAGCCAAGCACGACCGGGTCGAATCTGCCCAAGAGCGGAAGACCGTGGCTTACCACGAGGCCGGACACACGATTGTTGGTCTGGTCTTAAACGACGCCCGGGTTGTCCACAAGGTAACGATTGTGCCACGTGGTCGAGCCGGCGGTTATGCCATCATGCTGCCACGTGAGGACGAGATGCTGATGTCCAAGAAGAATGCCAAGGAACAGATCGCCGGTTTGATGGGTGGTCGTGCGGCCGAAGAGTT
>DBOT01000004.1:0-5208 GCA_002299975.1 Lactobacillaceae bacterium UBA639 | reverse complement strand
ACCCAATACGGGATGAGCGAGAAGATCGGGCCAGTTGAACTGCAGAGTTCTGGTCAGGTCTTCACTGGCCAAGGCTACGATCAATCACCATACTCTGAGAAGACGGCGGCCTTAGTGGATGAAGAAATTCGGCGGATCTTGAATGAAGGTCATGAACAGGCTCTCCACATCATTGAGACGCACCGTGAACAGCACAAGGCGATTGCTGAGGCATTGCTGAAGTACGAGACCCTGAATGAGAAGGAAATCCTCAGTCTTTACAAGACGGGGAAGATTCCGGAAAAGGATCACGCCGCTGCCGATGAGAAGGCTTATGCCCAAACCTTTGAAGAATCCAAGCGGGCACTTGAACGCATGGAAGACGCAAAGCGGGACAGCCGGAACGAATCTACTGACGAGGATCAGGCTAAGAATGATCAGCCAGCATCAACTGATGACCATCCTACTGATCAGAGTGATCAAAATAACCAAAATGATCATGATGACTCAACAGATTCCGATCACCGTGAATAGTAAAATGCTAAAATAGGAGCGAGACATCAAAGCGTGTCGCTCCTATTTTTGATTTAAGGGGGAAATTATTATGAAGACAACAGATTACTTAGTAAAGAGCATGACCAAGGATGGCAAGTTCCGGGCCTATGCCGTGAACGCCACCCAGCTGGTCGAGAAGGCCCACAAAATTCATGACACCTGGAGTGCTTCCTCAGCTGCTCTGGGCCGGACCCTGGTTGGGACGCTTTTACTGGCCACTGCCGGCCTGCAAGGTGAAGCCGGGATGACGGTTAAGATTCAGGGGAACGGTCCTGTCGGCTACATCGTCGCTGACGGAACGGCGAAGGGAACTGTTAAGGGCTACATGGGGAATCCCCACGTCAACCTGCCAAGCAATGACAAGGGAAAAATTGATGTTGCCGGGGCAGTCGGCACGAAGGGTACCCTGTCCGTTACTAAGATGGCACCCGGTGACAAGACGCCATATACCGGTGAGGTTAACCTGGTTTCGGGTGAGCTAGGTGACGACTTTACCTACTACCTGGATCAGTCTGAACAGATCCCATCAGCAGTTGGCCTGTCCGTATTCGTTAACACTGACGACAGCATTGAGGTTGCCGGGGGCTTCATGATTCAGGTTATGCCGGGTGCTTCCGATGAGGAGATCAGTAAGCTGGAGAAGACCCTTAAGGGCATGCCACTGGTTTCAGAGATGCTGCGGGATGGTGACACACCTGAGGACATCCTGACTAAGATGTTTGGTGACGACCTGAAGATTCTCGACAAGATGCCGGTTCGTTACGAATGTGATTGCTCTAAGCAGCGGTTTGCGCGGGCCCTCGAGAGTATCTCAACTAAGGATTTGAAGAAGCTGATCGACGAAGACCACCACGCTGAGACGGTTTGCCAATTCTGCGGTAAGAAGTACGAGTTCAGTGAAGACGAGCTCCAACTGATTTACGACAAGAAGGTTGCTGATGCCGAGGCCGATAAGGAAATTGCCGAGAAGCAAAAGAAGGCCGATGATAAGAAGGACCAGCAGTAGTTTGTTTGGTCTGGCTGATTAGATGTGCTATGATAGTTGGGTTATCGGACATTAAAAATAAGCGGGAAGTGGCAGGCCAACCCAGTTCCCGAGAAGACAATGAGGTGAAAAAATGAAGTGGAAGATCGGTGACGTGGAGATTCCTAATCAAGTGGTAGTTGCCCCGATGGCGGGTGTGACTAACTCAGCCTTCCGGGTAATCTGTAAGGAGTTTGGTGCGGGCTACGTTGTCTGTGAGATGATTTCCGACCGGGGAATCATGTACCATAACAAGCGGACCCTGAACATGATGAATGTCGACCCAAGTGAGCACCCGATGGGGATTCAGATCTTCGGTGGAACTAAGGAGACCCTGGTGGAGGCGGCTAAGTACGTTGACGAGCACACCGCTGCTGATGTGATTGATATCAACATGGGTTGCCCCGTCAACAAGGTCGTCAAGACCGATGCTGGTGCCCGCTGGTTGCTCGATCCCAACAAAGTTTATGAAATGGTGTCCTACGTAACGGACGCGGTTAAGAAGCCCGTTACGGTCAAGATGCGGACTGGCTGGGACGATAAGCACATCTACGCGGTCGAAAATGCCCTGGCGTCTGAACGGGCTGGGGCGAGTGCGATTGCCATGCACGGCCGAACCCGAAAACAGATGTATACGGGACACGCCGATTGGAATATACTAAAAGAAGTAGCTGATCATTTGACGATTCCGTTCATGGCTAATGGTGATATCCGGACGCCGGAAGATGCCAAGAAGGTTCTAGACATGACTGGGGCCACGGCCGCAATGATCGGTCGGGCCGCCATGGGGAATCCATGGATGCTGACCCGGACCGAGCACTACCTGGAGACCGGTGAATTGCTGCCGGAAGCTACCCCTGCCGAGAAGATCAAGATGGCTAAGGAACACCTGAACCGCCTGATTGATCTCAAGGGTGAGTACGTTGGTGTACGTGAATTCCGGGGGCTGTCGACCTACTACCTGAAGGGTATTCCGCGTTCTGCCCGGACCAAGGCGGCCCTGGTGGAAGCCGAGACGCGCGACCAGATGAACGAAATCTTTGACCGTTTCGCTGAACAGACGGCAGAGCGGGAAATGAAGCGGGCTGCACGAAAGCAAGCTCAATAAGAGGAGGAAAATTTAGTGTCACAAGAACTAGACCAGATGCGTGTTCGTCGTGAAAAGATGGAAGAGCTTAAGCAGGCGGGAATTGAACCATTCGGCCGTCGCTTCAAGCGGGACCACCTTGCTCAACAGATTCGCGATGAATACGGTCAATTCGATAAGGAAGAACTGAATGACAAGGGTGCAATGGTAATTATCGCCGGTCGGATGACCCGGAAGCGGAGCAGTGGTAAGGCTGGCTTTGCGGACTTCGTTGACCGGACCGGGAAGATCCAGGTATACGCACGTAAGGATATGGTAGGGGATGAACAATACCACATCTTCAAGCGGGCTGATATCGGTGACTTTCTCGGCATCGAAGGGGATGTTATCAAGACCAACACCGGTGAATTGACGGTACGGGCCCACAAGATCACCTTCCTGTCCAAGGCCCTACGTCCACTGCCAAACAAGTGGGAAGGGGTTACTGACCCAGAGACCATCTACCGGCAGCGTTACCTGGACCTGATTTCTAACCCTGAGAGCTTCAAGCGTTTCCACCAGCGGACTGCCATCATTAAGGCCGTGCGGAAGTACATGGACGATCACGGCTTCACTGAAGTTGAGACTCCAATTCTGAACACGCAGGCTGGTGGTGCTAATGCTCGCCCATTCGTTACCCACCACAACGCCTTGGACATCGATATGTACCTGCGGATTGCAACTGAATTGTACCTGAAGCGGTTAATCGTCGGTGGCTTCGAACGAGTTTACGAACTGGGCCGGATCTTCCGGAACGAAGGGATGGACCCACACCACAACCCAGAATTCACGACGATGGAAACCTACGCGGCCTACTTCGACTTCCACGATGTCATGGACGAGACGGAAGGAATCGTTAAAGCGGCAGCTAAGGTCGTTTCCGATGACGGTCACGTTACCTACCAGGGTCACGATATTGACCTGGCCAGCGACTTCAAGCGGGTGACGATGGTTGATGCCGTCAAGGAGAAGACGGGCATTGACTTCGGTGACCCAGCAATGACAGATGATGATGCCAAGAAGCTGGCTGACGAACACCACATCGAATACAAGCCATTCTGGAAGAAGGGCCACATTTTGAGTGCTTTCTTCGATGAATACGTTGAAAAGACCTTGATCCAACCAACCTTCGTTTACGAGTTCCCAGTGGAAGTTTCCCCACTGGCTAAGCGGAACGCTGATAATCCAGACATGACGGACCGGTTTGAACTCTACGTAGACGGGAGCGAACTGGCCAACGCCTTCAGTGAATTGAACGACCCAATTGACCAGAAGCACCGTTTCGAGATGCAGGCAGAGGAAAAGGCCAATGGTAACGACGAAGCGGAACCAGTCGACCTTGATTACGTTCAGGCCCTCGAATACGGAATGCCGCCAACGGGTGGTCTCGGTATCGGGATTGACCGGTTGGTAATGCTGCTGACCGATGCTAAATCCATTCGGGACGTCATCCTCTTCCCAACTATGCGTCCCGAAAAAGAAAATAAGGACAGCAAAAAGGGTAAGAAGAAAAATAAGAAGTAAGCTAAAAGCTTGATATGACGGCTTTTAAGCGACTTCGTGGATTTAAGCTAAATCAGTTATTAACTTCTAAAAAGTTAGTAACTGTGGTGTGTGTACACCAAAAATACACCAAATTTAAATAAATTAAGTTGGTAAAAAGCTGGCATAAAAAATGAAGGGCTTCGATTCTCTGTTTGGGAATCGAAGCCTTTTGTTTAAAGTTATAGTTAAAGTCTTAAAGAAAAACGATAGATACTTATTGAGAGCTTAAATAAGCCCCATTTTAGCCCATCTTATATGCTAAATAGTGAAGTGTGCCTTAATACTCTTAAAAAGCCTATAAAGGCGTAATAAAGCAAAATATAGGCATTATAAATTTCTTGGTTTGTTATATGTGGCTCATTTATCTTATTATTGCTGAACTCGCTTTTAAGCTAATAAAGTGTTGAGTAAGATGGTTCCGTTGTTGAATGGCTTTCCTATCAGCATATTGTAAATTTCATAATCTTGTTGAGTAATCTGTTTATTCTTCTAATTGTGAATTGGTATAATCCGATGTCTCAGTTAAACATGCAGAGTTTATATGTTGCTAGTTATTCTAGCTACACAAGTATAATTTAACCCCTATTTTATTTTGATATTGCTAATCTAAATAAAATAGGGGTTTCTAAATTTCAAGAATAAGTTAGCCACTAAGCTGAAATAAATAGCACTGACCAATTAATTATTGGTTGATGAGAACGTGACATCTCTTGATAGAATGCTTTACAGTAAACATCCATTGCAGAACGTCCATTAAATATGGCTCGTGGATAGTGATTCATCCAGTTATTGGTCGCTATAATCTGGGCACTACTATAATCATTAATAGCTTGGCCCTTAGTAATCTCCTTCCGGAGAAAACGATTATTGATTTCATTGGATCCGCGTTCCCAAGGAGAATATGGGTCAGTGTAAAAAACATGGTCATGAACTCGCGTTAACTCACCAAATTCAGAAGAAGCATTTGCGGCCGTTATTG
>DBOT01000118.1:14502-15347 GCA_002299975.1 Lactobacillaceae bacterium UBA639 | reverse complement strand
ACTTGACAGGCACTAGTGCCTTCTGCTAAGAGCCAAATTATTATTTAAAGTGAGTGAATAACTTTCTCAATATCGTCAACGATTTGTTTAGGCGTCAGGTGATACCATTCGTCCATAACCTCAAGCGGCACGTTATCCGCAAACTCCCGTGGGGCACCAAAGTTAAGTACCTTCATGTTGGTTGGACCGTAGTAACGGGCAATCGTTTCACCAAAGCCCCCACTTAGGTTCCCATCTTCCAGGGTAACCACGACATCATGGTTCTCGGCTAAGTGGTGAAGATCATGCTGGTCGATCCCAGTTACTGACTTTGGGTTAATCAAAGTAGCGTCAATGTTAAGTTTGTTCTTCAGTTGCTCGCAAACCTCTTCACCAAGCCGCCAGAAGTCACCAACTGCCATGATGGCTACTTCGCTTCCTTGATGGACGACATCATAGTTGATGGTACTGTAGTCATCTTGGCTTGGTTGCCCATGAAGAAGGGTCTTTTCAGGCTGGCGAATAACCACTGGCTGGTCAGTCTGTTTGATGGCCCACCGCAGCATGGAGATCATTTCTTCAACATTGGTTGGCGCCAGGTATTCAATGTTCGGTAAGTCACTGATCATTGAAATATCAAATGACCCCTGATGGGTTGCTGAAGTATTGGCGATGGTCCCACCCCGGACAATCATTACGACCGGAGAATCGTTAAGGGCCATATCATGAATCAGTTGGTCATAGGCCCGCTGAAGGAAGGTGCTGTTCTGGAAGACCACCGGCCGGGCGCCAGCCGAAGCCATCGCAACCGCTGTCGTAATTGAGTCCTGCTCGGCAATTCCAACATCATAGTAACGATCGGGGTG
>DBOT01000118.1:8166-14457 GCA_002299975.1 Lactobacillaceae bacterium UBA639 | reverse complement strand
GCAACTACCGGGGCCCCAGCGTTAACCTGGCGATCCAATTCCGCCATCACGGCCTCATTGTAACCATTAACTACTGGATGCTTGTCTTCACCGGTCTTGAGGTCAAATGGATCCCGCCAGTGGTATTCCATCTTGTGTTCTTCAGCCGGCGTAAAGCCCTTCCCTTTCTCAGTGTTAACGTGTAAGACAATTGGATGGTCGATATCCTTAACATCACGGAAGGCGTCGATCATCGTCTGCAGGTCGTTTCCGTCTGCAACATAACGGTAGTCCAGACCCATGAACTTAAAAATATTGTTTGGTGATTTGCCATTGCTATCGCGCAGCTCTTTAAGACCCTTGTAGAGCCCACCCTGGTCCTTGTCGATGGCCATCTGATTGTCATTGACTACGATGATCAGGTTAGAGTGCAGCTTGGCGGCATTGTTTAAACCTTCGAAAGCCAGGCCACCGCTCAGGGAGCCATCCCCGATGACAGCCACAATATTATTATGCTTTTCTGGCCGTAACAGGTCCCGTGCCTGGGCCATCCCTACTGCCAGTGAGATTGAAGTTGACGTGTGCCCAATCTCAAAGAAGTCGTGGACACTCTCTTCCGGAGAGGTGTAGCCCGTAATGTCTTCATAGTGATCAGGATCCAAGAAGCCAATCTTCCGTCCCGTCAACATCTTATGAGCGTAAGATTGGTGGGAAACATCCCAGATCACCTTATCATGTGGTGAATTGAAGACGTAGTGGTAGGCAAGCGTCAGTTCCATCACCCCAAGATTAGGACCAACGTGGCCACCGATTGCAGCATCGCGTTCCAGCACCAGCTGCCGCATTTCTGTTGCCAATTCCTTCAACTCATCCAAAGACATCTTTTTGATGTCGCTAGGCTCATTTACATCATTTAAGAGGTAATCAGGATGNNGATTCATCTAATACCCACTCCTTCTAAGCTAAAATTTTGTCTATAGTTTCGTTGTTATTAAAAAGTATTGCTAATTTATATTTTAACACTACTTAGCAAAGTTAAGGAAATCATTTAGTAATCAAATTGACGATCGGTGGCTTTCTAAGATACCATTAAGGGGATTATGCATGAAGGACCGACTAAATAATGATAGATACTAGTAATGCGGCGATTGATAAGCTTTCGCCGTTCAAACAACTGACACCTGAACAGGAAAACCTCGTTGAAGATATCCTCGACTTTACGGCTCATCACCTCAAGGATGACTATCCAGCAACCTATACCATTGTGGGAGATGCTGGTACTGGCAAGAGCGTGGTTCTTTCCCAGCTCTTTGACCGCTTGCAGAAAGCCGCCCGTAAGGACCCAGCTTCTCCTTTTTACCAGACAACCAACTACTTCTTGGTTAATCACCCGGAGATCCTGAAGGTCTACCGTGAGATTGCGGGCCACCTCCCAGAACTATATAAGAAGGACTTTGCCCGCCCCACTTCGTTGATCAACCAGCTTGATAAGAAACAGGAAAAGATCGATGTGGCCATCATTGACGAGGCCCACCTGCTCCTGTCCAAGCCGGATCACTACAACAATTTCTACCACGATAACCAACTGGTTGAAATTATCAGGCGCGCTAAGGTAGTAGTAATTGTCTTTGATCAGTACCAGGTGCTGCGGATGAAGAGTCTCTGGACCCCGGAGCGACTACACCACATCACAGATCAGTACCCACACAAAGAGTACCACCTTACGAAGATGTTTCGGATGAATGCCACCCCACAGCTAGTCGATTGGTTCAACACCTTCACCAATAACTACCAGCTGAGCCCACTGCCGCAGAATGCCCGTAACCACTACGATTTCCGGATCTATGATGATGCTGAAGAAATGCGACAGGCAATCGTTCGGCGTAATCATGAGGTTGGCCTCTCAAGGATTCTCTCGACTTCCGGTTATCCGTCCACGCTTGATGGCGGTAAGCATTACATTAAAGAGGGGCGGTTCAAGATGCCGTGGGACCAGTACAATTACACAGTAACCCCGTGGGCTGAACTGCCTCAGACAATTGACGAGGTCGGTTCGATTTACACCTGTCAGGGCTTCGACCTCAACTACACTGGGATCATCCTTGGACCGCCAATCAGTCAGATCCCTGATACCCAGCGTCTTCAGATCAACTTGGATCGCTATACTGATACCGAGGCTTTCAAGAAGCGAGCCGACCTTACTGATCCCCAAGAGATTATCCGTCTGGAGAAACGAATGATCATGAACTCGCTCAATGTCCTCTTTAAGCGTGGTGTCTACGGGACCTACATCTATGCTCACGATCCCCTGCTGCGCCAAACCCTCTGCCAGCTGTTTTCCGCTGCTGGTCTTCACTTGCCAAAGAAAGGTGATTGATTAATGAAAAAACACCTAAATAAAACCGTTCTGATTACCGTGGCCTTTCTAGTCGCCCTGGTGGTCATCTACTTTATCTACCGTGACTACCGTCCAGAGATCAACTTGTTGTTACACCTTAATTCGCACAACCAGGTGATCCTGTTGCACCTGATCCGTAGTCATGGTCTGTCGACGATGCTACTACTGTTACTGCTGATTGCCATCTTTAATGCGATTCCCGGGATGTCGAATTCCGTTATCTGTATTTTTGCCGGCCTGTGTTATGGTCCCTGGATCGGTTTCCTGATCAACTGGCTCGGGAATATCATCGGCAACTGTGCCGTAATGAGCCTGATTCGGGAAGTGGACATCTCCAAGCGGACTAAGAAGTCTAAACTGCTGACCTACTTGCTTCACCAGAAACATCCCCTCATCGGGTTGACCATCGGCTACATGATCCCGATTATTCCAAGTGCCCTGGTTAACTACGCGGGGGCCCGGTTGAAGTTGAGCCGGTCCCGTTTCTTAACGATGGTTGCGGTCGGCATGGCCCCGACATCCTTTATCTATGCCTTTGGTGGGGATGCCATCTTCCGGGGGGATGGCAAGCGGATCATCATCGCAGTGATCGCCATCGTCGTTATCCTGCTCGGCTACCTAGTCGTTCGTAAACTAATTTCTAACTCTCGTCTTGAACATGAGACTGCCTGATTGGGTAATCAAAATAACGCTCATGGTATGCGGTTCTTATCGCACATCATGAGCGTTACTTATTTTATAAATCGATCTCCAACATAATTGGGGTATGGTCGCGCCGGGCCCCACTATCAATCATCGTCGAGCTCTGAAGCTTATCGGCCAGGCGGTCACTGACTAACCAATAGTCAATCCGCCAGCCTGAGTTGTTCTGCTTGCTGGTGATAACCCGTTGTGCCCACCATGAATATGCGCCGGCCTGGTCAGGGTGCAGGTAACGGAAGCTGTCCGTAAAGCCTGCTGCCAAAAGCTTAGTGAAGTGTTCTCGCTCCTCATCGGTGTACCCAGCGGAATGGTGGTTGTTTTGGGGATGAGCCAGGTCAATTGGTTCGTGGGCAACATTAAAGTCCCCACTGGCGATTACAGGCTTATCTTGGTCTAACTGGTGGAGGTACTGCCGGTAGCAGTCATCCCAGACCTGTCGTTCATCGAGGCGCTTAAGCCCGTTTCCTGAATTAGGGGTGTAAACCTCGGTCAGGTAAAAGCTCGGGAACTCCAGTGTAATGATCCGCCCCTCATCATCCATCGGCTCCGGAGCCCCAATCTGTGGCTGAGTAACCACTGGCTGGTATTCCTTCTTGTAGAGGTACATGGTTCCGGCATAACCCTTCCGTGCTGGTTCAACGGAACTCCGCCAGGCAACGGCATAGTCGGGGAAAAGCTCGGCTAGGACTTGCAGATGTTTCTTGGTTGGCCCGTTCTTGGAGAGCTTGGTCTCCTGAATGGCGATGGTGTCCGGATTTTCGGCAGCAATCTTGTGCAGGACATCCCGAGTTTCACCGGCCCGCTTGGAGGTTCCGGTCAGGGCCGCGTTAATTGAATCAATATTCCATGAGATAAATTTCAAAGTTAGTTCTCCTTTTCGATATCGCTTTTCTTAATGAAAACTCCATCCGGTGTGGTTACCCCTGTACGGTGGGCGATCTCCTGGTAGGCAGCGTTCAGGGCCTCTTTATGATCAACACCGACTAACCGGCCAAAAATTAGCAGGGCAATCTGGAGGTCGCCGATGCTGTCGACAAGTTTGGCATGATTTTGCTTGTTGTAGGCAGCTGATAGTTCACCGAGTTCTTCGGCCATCTTCATGAATTCGACCCGCGGATCGGCCTCATCAATCTTGCGTTCGTGCGCCCATTCCATAATCTTGGGAATTAGTTCTTCGTAGTTCAACCTTCTCACCTCATCTCACCGCTATTATACGTGATTTCCGCTAAAAGATAAAAGCGGCTTTTTGTTTGCCAAGCCAGGAATGCCTATTCTAAAATTAAAATAAGATTGTAAAGAAAGGTGTCTTAGATAATGAGTAAGCAGCAAGTATCCCTGCCGACCAAAATCGAGGTCCGGGGTGGTCGCGTTCATAACCTGAAGAACGTTGACGTCGACATTCCCCTTCACAAGTTCGTCGCCATCTCCGGTTTATCTGGTTCAGGAAAGAGCTCACTGGCCATGGGGATCCTCTATGAGGAGGGTTCACGGCGCTACCTGGAGGCCCTGTCTACCTATACCCGGCGGCGGATCAAGCTCGGCGCCCAGGCAGAGGTTACTAGCGTTAAGCACATCCCGTCCGCGTTGGCCCTCCGGCAGCGACCGAGTATTCCCTCTGAGCGGGCAACTGTTGGGACGATGAGTGAGATTTTCAATGTGATTCGGCTGATTTTCTCCCGGCTGGGATCACCCCGCTGTCCCAACGGTCACCAGGTTAAGCCTAGTCTGGCGATTGCAGAAGCGATGAGCAAATCTGGCGACGAGATGGGGATGATTACCTGTCCAACCTGTGGTGCCAAGTTTCCTGCCTTCAGTGCTGAGGACTTTGCCTTCAACTCCGCTGGTGCCTGTGAGAAGTGTCAGGGAACGGGAGTTGTTCGTGAGATCGATGAGAGTAAGCTGATTGGGGATGAGAACCTTAGCCTTGCGGACGGTGCTGTGGCATCCTGGCACCTTCCCGGCCGCAACTTCATGCCCAACGTCGCAGAGCAGGCCGGGGTTCGGATCCATGTTCCGTACCGCGACCTGACTGCTAAGGAAAAGGAGTTCGTGCTCAACGGTCCTAAGAAGAAATTTAAGATGGACTTCCGCTCCGGCACAGGACGGGTCTTCCACGATTTCAACGCCCTTTACGAAAACGCCCATGAAGCTGTCTATGAGTCAGCACGGACCAGCAAGAGTGAACGGGCCCAGAAGCGGATCAGTGAGTTCTTCCACTACTCCACCTGCCCGGTCTGTCACGGTACCCGTCTCAAGCCCGTCCTCCTCACCCAGCTTGCTGGTGGGTTAAATATCGCTCAGGTTAGCCAATTAACCCTCGGTGATCTGCCAGACTGGAAGAAGACTGTTCTCAGCGAGCTGCCAGCTAACATGGGGAAGATGGCCCACTCCCTCTTCAAGGAGTTCGATGATAATCTTCGGCCCCTCCTTGAGCTTGGTCTCGACTACCTTACCTTGTCGCGGAACGGGAATACCCTCTCAACCGGGGAACTGCAACGAATCCAGTTGGCCCGTACCTTGCGAACCCAAACGACCGGTGTCCTCTACATCTTGGATGAACCATCGATCGGTCTTCACCCCGATAACGTCTCCGGATTATTAAACGTCTTTCGGGAGCTAGTCGCCCAAGGTAATTCGCTGGTGGTCGTTGATCATAACATTGATATTATCCGGGCAGCGGACTGGATCATCGAGATTGGTCCCAGTTCTGGCGCCAATGGTGGGCGGATCCTTGATCAGGGTACCCCGGCCGAGATTGCCCAAGATCCCGACTCCAAGATTGGCCCTTACCTTAATGGGACCGCTCAACTGCTGGCCCGGCCGGTAGCCGATCAAAAAGCTAAGAAGCAGATTAGCTTTGAAGTCGCCGACTACTATAACCTCAAAGATGTCCGTGGCCAGTTGCCGATCAATCGTCTGAGTGCGGTAACTGGTTTCTCCGGTGCCGGGAAAACCAGCCTGATCCTCGATAGTCTGGTTCCTGCCATCAAGGATCAGGCAAAGAAAATTGGCTTGCCTAAGCAGGTTAAACAACTGAATGCCCCGCTCAAAGAGGTCGTCAGTGTCGATGCGGCCCCAATCGGCAAGACGATGCGGTCAACGGTAGCGACCTACACCAGCATCATGGACAACCTCCGCAAACTCTTTGCTGCTCAGCCCCTTGCCAAAGAGAAGCACTACACCCCAAGCTATTTCTCCTACAATAACAAGCA
>DBOT01000118.1:0-8080 GCA_002299975.1 Lactobacillaceae bacterium UBA639 | reverse complement strand
GACATGCAACAGACCTGCCCCGTCTGCCATGGTGAACGCTACAACAAGGCCATTCAGGCGGTCAAGTGGCACAATTATTCAATTGTCGACCTCCTGAATCTGGACGTCCGCGCAGCCCTACCAGTCTTCAAGGACGTACCAAAGATTGAACGGGAATTGAAGCTCCTGGAGGAAGTGGGGCTGGGATACCTCCATCTCGGTGAGAGTACCCCAAGTCTCTCCGGTGGTGAGGCCCAACGTCTGAAATTGGTTAAGCACCTGGACCGCAACCAGGCCACGACCCTCTTTGTCTTTGATGAACCAACGATCGGCCTGCATCCCCTAGATGTCAAGACCCTGCTGGGTGTTATGCAACGCTTACTGGACCGTGGAGCAACGATCATCACGATTACCCACGACCTCAATTTGATTGCCAACGCTGATTACATCCTCGACATGGGTCCCCGTGGTGGTAAGAATGGTGGTCGGATTGTCGCTACTGGTCGCCCACGAGACCTAATCAAGACCCCAACCAGTCTTACCACAAAGTACCTTGCTGAATATTGGCACCGCTTTGATAAGTAAATGAAAAGACCGCCAGCTTAACTGACGGTCTCTTTTTATATACTCATTCCAATCCAAGCCGCTAATAGTCCGCCGGCGTAGGAAACAAAGAAATAGATAACCAGGCTTCCCCACCGGTGTTCGTCGACCATGGCAATCATCTCTGTGTTGAAAGTTGAGAAGGTGGTATAACCGCCGAGTAATCCGACACCCCAGAAGAGCATCGCCGATCCGGCGGCAGCAAGGTGGCCAGTTAACAGACCTAGTACTAGGGCCCCGGTCAGATTGATCAATAGGGTTGCCAAGGGCCAGTCGACCTGCTGCTTCTTCCATAAGGTGGTAAGCCAGTACCGCATCAGGGCACCAAGGGCGGAACCGCAACCAACACTAAGCATGTTGTCCCACCACCCTTCCTAAGTAGCGGGCCAGGGCCATTCCTAAGCCTGCCATCACCAGGCCACCGACCATACTCAGCAACAGGTAGATACCAGCACTGAGGAGACTGTGCTGACCGAGCTTGATGGTAGTTGTCGTAAACGAGGAAAAGGTGGTGAAGGCCCCAATTAGTCCGGTCCCGAGTCCAGCATTCAGCCAACCGGCTAATAGATCACGTTCGATCACATAATAGGTTAAAAATGCGAGCAAGAAGCAGCCCAGCAGGTTGGCGATGAGGACCCCGCGGGTATCGAAGGCGGTGCTGAGAAGGTAGCGAAAGACGCCACCAGCAAAGCCGAATGCAGCCACACTGACGACATTCTTCAGTTTCATTTTCAAAACTCCTTTAACTAAAATGCCTTTTCATATTACTACGCTTACCCAACTTTGCCAATCGGCCCTTGCAGCTTGTATAATAAGGGGCAAACTAAGAGATAAGGAAGTAATACCATGAAGATGCGTCGAATTGACCACATTGTCTTAACCGTTTCGAGCCTGGAGGAGAGTAGCCGCTTTTACCATGAAGTCTTTGACATGCCAATCATTGACCAGCAGACAGATGATAATATCATCACTCTGCGCTGCGGGCACCAATTGATTCGCTTGCAGAAGACGGACCGACCAACTGATCTGAAGGCTGCTCAGCCCACCATTGGTAGTGCCGACCTGTGCATAGTTGCCGGGGATAAAGTAGAAGACATCCTCCACCACCTGCGGAGCTACTATGTCGATGTCGTTGCCGGGCCGGTTGAAAAGCACGGTTCCGAGGGTGAAATGACGTCCATCTACGTTCATGACCCTGACAACAACCTGGTCGAGATTGCGGTCTACAAGAATAAGTAATTTTCTATATAGCAGAAAAGAAGGGTCTGTAGCAAGATTGTGTCTTGCTGCAGGCCCTTTGCCTTATTTATTCTTATTCCGCCAGTTCTTCCAACGGTGGCTGAGTTCGCTTATCACCAGCGCTATGATCACTACTAGCGCAATTGAATAGCCGATAACTCCCAGGCGGAAGATGTGCGGGTGCTGACTACTACCCTCCACAATTACTGAGGATCCGAGGATCACTGCCGCCAGAATGATCACAATCAGGAAGCGGTTGGTAATTCGTTCAATCTGTTTGAGCAGTCGGTCCTGTCCCTTGAGCTTAAAATTAACCTGGGTGTCCCCATTGGCGATTGTCTCTAGGGTAGCGTTGATTCGATCCGGCAGGTGGGCCGTCTCCTGTGCTGTGGTGACGAGACTGATCAGCTGGTCATCCAGGCTGTCACGCCACTTGAACTTGCGCTTGAGGTACTGCAGACCGAATGGCCGGGCGACTTCCATCATCGAAATGTCAGGATCAAGTCGCGCCACGGTACTCTCCAACGTTCCAAAGGCCTTGATCAGCAGGGTCACCTCAGGCTTCATCTGTAGGTGATTCTTTTGGCAGAGCTGGACAATCTGGTAGACCATTGTCGAGAAGTCAATCTCCCCAACCCCCATCGCCAGGTAAGGGCGGATGAAACTGCCCAATTCCTTGGTAAACGCGGGTTCGTCCAGGGGCCCCGTCTGGTTACAGATGGCTAGGACGGCTTGGGAGATCCGGCGAACATTCTTGGTCGTGATCGCCAGGACCACGTTGGCAATCCCGTCAGCCATGGCCGGGGTCAGGGTTCCCATCATACCAAAATCCAGGTACACGATCCGGTATGGCGGCAATGGTGCTTCCTGGTGATAACTCAGGTTCGTGTTCCCCACCTGAACCTCATGCTGGTGAGTAGTCTTCATCGTTGGCTGGTCCTGACTGGCTGGATCAAGTTCATGAATAAGAATATTTCCGGGGTGCGGATCCGCGTGGAAGAAATGATCAACAAAAACCTGTTTCATGAAGTTCTTAACCAGAACGTTTGCAATGTACTTGCGCTTAGCAATCAATTCTGGCGTTTCTGGTCCCTTAAAGTTCTCCTTGAAGAGGTGCCGCACACTCTTCCCCACCATCGTCTGGTTGACCAGGATCTGCGGTGCACAATACTTAGTGTAAACTTTAGGAACCGTGATAATGTCGTCCCCGTTATTGAGCCGGTAGAACTCCTCACCGTTGTGGACCTCGTTCATTGTGTTGACCTCACTCAAAAGTGACCGGCTCAGTTCATCCAAGACCTTATCCAGGTTGACCACGGTCATCTCGCTGGGAACATACTGGAGGAGTTTGACTGCCCGCCGTAACAGGGCGATATCAGTATTGACCAGCTGGCTGACCGCCGGGTGTTGGACCTTAACCACCACCGGAGTACCATCCTTTAAAGTGGCATGGTGAACCTGACCGATCGAAGCCGAGGCGAAGGGCTGCTTGTCGAAACTGGTAAAAACCTCATTGATGTCGTGGCCAGTCTGCTCCTTAAATGTCTGTTGGACACTGCTGAAGGGATCGGCCTTAACCTGGTCCTGGAGCTGGCGGAGGGCCTTAACATAAGCCGGTGAGATGAGGTCCGGCCGGGTCGACAGAATCTGGCCCATCTTGATAAAGGTCGGGCCAAGTTCCTGGAGAGCCGCGTAGATCTCTTCCGGGTGTTTTTGGTGGTAGAAATTACTGAGAAAATGGTGGCGGCGCATCACCTGCATTATCTCCCGCAGCCGTTGCCCCTTCTTAATTTCAATGTCGGCCTCATTGTTCATGCTGATCATCCTTACTGATTTGAATATTTACTTTGATTTTACCGCAAAAACGCGGCAAAAAGAATTGACAAAATGTTGGTCAGGCTATAACAAACTTGATACAATAGTTACGGAAATTATTTTATGGAAATAGGTGAGTTTATCAAATATGGCTGCGTTATGGTCTTCATATTGGTTTAAGCTAATTGTTATTATTCTGATTTTACTGCTGGCGGCGCTGTTTACGCTGCTGGAGTACTCAGTCGTTAAGGTTCGGCCGAGCGAGCTGAAGGAGCTCAAGCAGACACGCAAGGTTAAGCGCGCCGAGCACATGGTCGGTAATCTTAATGAATACCTTTCGACCGCCCAGGTTGGGGTTACGATGACCTCCCTGGTATTAGGGTGGATTGGTGACCAGTTCATTACAGACCTGCTGCTTAAGATCACAGTGGTTCCGGCGACGGTGCGGGAAATCATTTCACCAATTCTTGGTGTGCTGATTTTTACCTTCTTCCACGCCGTCTTTACGGACCTGGTACCAAAGAACATGGCGATTGACCGGCCAGTGCCGATTCTCTTGTCCATTGTTCACCCGGTTCAATTCTTCCACACGATATTCTACCCATTCGTTTGGTTGTTTGCCGTTGTGGCAGCTAAGATTACCAAGATGCTGGGTTACAACGTTCAACCGGAAGAGGATACTTACTCACAGAACGAAATCATGACCCTTTCTCAACAATCCGAAAAAGCTGGGGAAATGGATAAGGAAGACGTGCTCTTCATGCGGCGGGCCTTCCAGATGAATGATAAGGTTGCCGAAGATATCATGATTGACCGGACTCAGTTGTCAGTAATTGACATTACGGCCACCATCGATGATGCCGTCAAGCTTTACTTTGAAAAGAAGTTTACGCGGTTCCCAGTCGTTGCTAATAACGATAAGGACCACATCCTGGGCTACATCTTCTCCTACGATATTATGCGGCAGAGTCAAATTAATCCAGAACAGTCAATTCGGACGATCATGCGGAAGATTCCAATCGTCTACGAGAGTGAGCCGATCACTAGTGTCCTGCAGGTTATGATGAAGAAGCAGGTTCCAATCGTGGTTGTCCAGGATGAATACGGTGGAACCTCCGGGATCATCACTGATAAGGATATCTACGAAGAGCTGTTCGGTACAGTTGGTGAAGAAATTGATCACGCTACCTCAGACATGATTGAGAAGAAGGAACCTGACAGTAAGGGTAACCCAACTTACGAGGTATCTGGTAAGATGCCACTAGCCGACTTTGAACGTTACTTCCACACCAGTATCGAGCAATTCGATAATTCAGAAGTAACGACACTGACCGGGTTCTTCCTGGAACGGCAATACGATCTGAAGGTTGGTCAACCAATTAGAGTTGAGAACTTCTCCTTCACCCCACTGGACCTTCAGAATGCTTATGTCAATAAGTTCAAGGTTGTCTACATCAAGCCTAAGAAGAAAGCCGACAAGGATGACCAAGAAAACGACAAAAAAGATAAGAAAAAGTAACTAGAATAAGCTAAACGACCCGTTCAGAAAAACTGAACGGGTCGTTTTTTTAATGCTGGCAATGAACATTCTCACCTGGGACACAGTTACATTGAACTGTTTCGGGTGCCGTTGCCATTTTCTCTTTGAGGGTTTGTTGAAGACGTTTGATATCATCCTGACTTAGGGTCGCCTGGTCAACAACGTGGTTGAGGGTCTGGCCGACACAGTGCTCACAAATACTATTAAAGAGGTCGTCGGCAACCTGATTCATCGTCGACTGTTCTGCTACGAGCGGACGGTAGATGAAGGAGCGGCCCTGCCGGGTTGTCGAAAGCGCGCCTTTAGCAACCAACCGCCGCAGCAGGGTCTTCACCGTTGCCGGCTTCCAGTCGACCTTCCGCTGCAGGATGGTGATGATCTGGTTACTGGTGGTCTCACCTAATGTCCAAACGATGCGCATTACCTGCCATTCAGCTGGGGTAATCTCTAATCCTTTCGTCATTTTACTGCCCCTTTCCGTTACGGTTACATTTGTAATTTTAATTCCCTCCTGAACTTGGTAAACTAATACATTGTGTAATTAATGACAAAGGAGAACACAATTTTAATGCAAAATAAACGTATTCAGCACGCGCTGATCATCATGGTGCTCGGGACTTTCTTCGGAATCCTCTGCTCTACCCTGATGAACATTGCCCTGCCAACCTTCATGCGGGTTTTCGGCATCAGTGAAGCCCACGTCCAATGGGTAATTAACGGCTATATGCTGGTCAACGCCTTGATGATTCCAGTCAGCTCGTACTTAATCAAACGCTTCTCGTTCCGCTGGCTCTTCATCTTTTTCTGTGGTGTCTTTCTGGTGGGAACCATCATTGGCGCCACCGCCCCTAACTTCAACATGGTCGTCATCGCCCGCATGATCCAAGCGATCGGTGCCGGGATGATGATGCCCCTGGTTAACGTGCTGGCAATTCGCTATGCCGATCTCGGTAAGAAGGGACGAATCATGGGTGTCATTGGGCTGGCCTTTAACTGTGCCCCGATCTTCGGCCCAGTTCTCTCCGGGGTTCTGTTAAACTACCTCTCCTGGCGCTACCTTTTTATCCTGATTATTCCCTTCCTGGCGATTGTCTTAGTGCTATCATTCATTTTTCTGCCTTATATTCCGCATAATGAATCGCCCCGTTTTAATACCGTTGGGCTGATCACGATCACGATTGGGCTCTGGTCACTATTGATGGGACTGTCCAACGTCTCCACCAACCGGCTAGGCTCCTTCAACGTCTGTGGTTATGTCCTGATTGGGCTCACCTTTCTGGTGCTCTTCTACTTCACCCAGCGCCACAGTGACCACCAGCTGATCAACTTGTCGATTTTCCACCACAAACAATTCGTCCTCGCCACGACCATTAACATGTTGATTACGGCGACGATGTACGGAAACACCATCCTGATTCCGCTTTTGGTTCAGATCGTCCTGGGTAAGAGCACCATTGTCTCTGCCATGACCGTCCTACCAGGGGCCTGTCTGACGGGGCTGCTCTCAACAACTAGTGGTCGTTTCTATGACATCTATCCCATCCGGGTACTGGTCGGCACCGGGCTGATCATCGATATCATCGGAACCCTTGGTCAGGCAATGATTGGTGCTAACAGTTCTGTTCTGATCATCACCATCTTCCAAACCGTCCGCCAGTTTGGTCTGGTCACAATGCTGATTCCACTGCAAACACAGGCCCTGTCCTTGCTCCCTAACGAGATCGTCCCTGATGCGGTGGCTAGTTTTAACACCTTCCGGCAAATTGCCGCCTCATTTGGGACGGCCCTCATTGTGGCGATGGTCGGGATCGTTAACGGGATCATCCATAACCCGTCTTCCCACCTTGGAATCCAAGCTGGTTTCCTCCTCTGCCTGCTTCTGCTGATCGTCTCACTGATCCTCAGTCGCCAGCTCTACCACAAGATTGAACATCCTGCCAATTAAAGTTTGAGTCATCTGTCCAGTACAGGTGGCTCTTTTAGTTAGCTCTTAAGTGAATCGTTTTAACAACGAATGAATAATTGTATAATGGTTACTGGAATTATTGATTGTTCGTCTATTATTCCGGGGTTTTAAAAGCATCTCCCCATTTTGTCCCCTGCAAACAAAACGTGCCTTAACTAAACTTACCGCATAATCTGCTTGAAGAAGGGATTTGATTAATTGAATATCAAGTATCGTCTGCAAAGCCTCGTCTTTGTCCTCGTGGCTTTCCTGCTCGGCTGCAACGAATTCATGGTGGTTGGAGTAATTTCGAATATCGCTAAGAGTTACCATGCCTCACTGTCTACGGTGGGCCTCCTGGTCACGATCTTTGCCATCACCTACGCGATCTGTACGCCGATCCTGACTACGATCACCAGTAAGTACGACCGCTTCAAGGTCCTAATGGTCATGTTAGCAATCTTCTGGGTGGGCAACACCATGACTGCCCTGGCGCCGAGCTTACCCTGGCTCTTCGTCTCCCGGATCATCACGGCAGCGGTGGCCGGAACCATCATTTCGCTGATTTTGGTCTTCGTCAGTGTGATCGCCCCGCTGGAGAAACGGTCAATGCTGGTCGCCGCTGTTTTCTCTGGTTTCAGTACAGCAACCATCATTGGGGTACCGATTGGAACCACCATCAGCATGCTCTCGTCATAGCACATCAGCTTCCTGGTGATTTCGGGTCTGACAATCATCATTGGTGCCGGACTGTATTGGTTGGTGCCGCGGGGAACTAAACAGGTCACCGGATCGATCAAGAGCCAGCTGCGGTTGATGACCGACCGGCGAATTATTCTAGCGGTGATTGTGATGATCACCCTGATGGCTGCTGAATATACTTTCTATACCTACATCCGGCCAATCATTACGGATGTTCTAGGCTTCAGTACCAGTCAAGTCAACCACCACGCCCTAAA
>DBOT01000116.1:8245-10510 GCA_002299975.1 Lactobacillaceae bacterium UBA639 | reverse complement strand
CCTTTCTTTGTGAGATTAAATACCGTTTAATTTTAAGCTTTATGGGGGTAAAAAGAAAGTTATTCGGCTAAATACTTTGGCTGATCCCGGGAGCAGCGATGGTTAGTATTTAAAAGCACTGGCATTTTAGATATAATGAAAGGTACGATTGCAAAAAGAATGCAAAAAAGGAGCGTTCATCTTGGCACAGCTATTTTTTAAGTACGGGGCAATGAATTCAGGAAAGTCGATTGATATCCTGAAGGTCGCCCATAACTACGAGGAGCAGGGCAAGCCGGTGGTGTTAATGACCAGTGGGGTTGATAACCGTTCAGGCCAGGGCGTAATCGCTAGCCGCATTGGCCTAAAACGGCGGGTGACCCCGGTCATGGATGACACTGATATCTACGAGTATGTCAAAAACATTGACCACCCGGTATACTGTGTGCTGATCGACGAAGCCCAGTTTTTGAAGAAGCATCACGTTCTTCAACTGATCAAGATTGTGGACGAGCTCAACATTCCAGTGATGACGTTTGGCTTGAAGAATGACTTCAAAAACGAGCTGTTTGAGGGCTCCAAGTACCTATTGATCTATGCTGATAAGATTGAAGAGATGAAGACCATCTGCTGGTTCTGCCCTCACAAGGCGACAATGAACCTGCGTATTCACGATGGTAAACCGGTCTACGAGGGTGAACAGGTTCAGATTGGCGGTAACGAGTCATACTATCCTGTTTGCCGCAAACACTACTTCCACCCATTGTTAGACCAAGGACAGGAGGAATAATTTCTATGGAAATGAAGGACATTTTCGATAAGTTGCAGGCGGTGGCGGACCGTTACGACGAGTTGAATGAATTAATCAGTGATCCAGCCGTGATCGCTGACTCCCAACGTTTCATGAAGCTCTCCAAGGAAGAAGGGAGCCTGCGGGAAACGGTTGAGAAGTATGATGAGTACAAGAAGGTCACCCAGACCATCAGTGATGACGAAGAAATGTTACGGGAGATCGATGACCCGGACTTGACCGCGATGACCAAGGACGAGTTGAGTGACGCTAAGGAAAAGCAGGCCAAGCTGGAAAAGGAGCTGGAAGTCCTGCTGATTCCAAAGGACCCGAACGATGATAAGAACATTATCATGGAAATCCGTGGGGCCGCTGGTGGAGATGAGGCCAGTCTCTTTGCTGCTGACCTTTACAATATGTACCTCCACTATGCTGAACGGCAAGGCTGGAAGGTTGAAGTGGTTGATAAGAACGAAACCGAAGTCGGGGGCTTCAAGGAAATCGCCCTGATGATCACCGGGGATAAGGTCTACTCCAAGTTGAAGTTTGAAAACGGTGCGCACCGGGTTCAGCGGGTCCCGGTTACTGAATCTGCTGGCCGGGTTCACACCTCAACGGCGACGGTTGGGGTAATGCCCGAGGCTGAGGATGTCGACGTGGAATTGGATCCCAAGGATATCCGGGTCGATGTCTACCGTTCCAGTGGTGCCGGTGGTCAGCACGTTAACAAGACTTCTTCAGCGGTACGGATGACTCACCTGCCAACTGGGATTGTGGTTGCCATGCAGGACGAGCGGTCACAGCAACAGAACCGGGCTAAGGCCATGCGGATTCTGAAGTCCCGGGTCTACGACTACTACCAGCAAAAGGAACAGAGCGCTTACGATCAGAAGCGGAAGGATGCGATCGGTACCGGGGACCGTTCTGAGCGGATCCGGACCTACAATTATCCACAAAACCGGGTTACGGACCACCGGATTGGGCTGACCTTGAATAAGCTGGACAAGATCATGGCTGGTGACTTGGATGAGATCATTGAAGCTTTGATTGTTGCCGACCAGACGAAGAAGCTGGAACAGCTGCGGAATGAATAGCAATATCCAGAACTACTTTATGGCGCAGCGCTGGGCACAGGCACAACTCGCCGGAACAGACGTCGATCCAGGGGCGCCGCAGTTCTTGCTGCAGATGCGGCACGATTGGGACGCTACTCACCTGCTGTTGCATAACCGTGATCGGATGCCAGCAGACGAGCAGGAGTGGTTCCGTCAGGCCATCGAGCGCCTGCTGAAGCATGAACCGGCCCAATACATTGCCGGGAGGGCGCCGTTCTATGGCCGCACCTTCACCGTCACGCCAGCGGTGCTGATTCCGGAGGCGGAAACGGCCGAGCTAGTGGATTGGGTATTAGCTGAGTTGCCAGATCAGCCGCTGAAGGTTTTGGATCTGGGAACCGGAAGCGGGGTGATTGGGATTACCCTGGCCCTGGAGCGTCC
>DBOT01000116.1:424-8206 GCA_002299975.1 Lactobacillaceae bacterium UBA639 | reverse complement strand
TCAGTGGCAGGTGACCCTGAGTGATGTTTCACCGGACGCCCTAAAGGTTGCCCGCCAGAATGCCCGCCACTTTGGCTTAAACCTGCCGGTGGTGGAGAGTAATCTCTTTGACGGGTTGGCTGGGCAGCGCTTTGACGTGATTGTCACCAACCCACCTTACATCGACCCGGCAGCAACCGGCATAATGGATGAAGCGGTGCTGGAGTATGAGCCGTCTTTAGCCCTGTTCGCTGGTGAGGCTGGACTGGGCTTCTACCATCGGCTTTTCACCCAGGCGGGGGCCAATCTGACGGCAGCTGGCCAGCTATTCGGCGAGACCGGTTTTGACCAGGAGGAGTCGATCCAGACCCTGCTTCACCGGTGTGACCGCCAAGCAAAGATTGAGAAACGCCATGATGTGGCTGATAAGATGAGGATGATACATGTATGGGACTTTTCAGGCGCAGGAGGAAATTAGCGAGAATGGATACCAAGATTTTTCAATTAAGTGAAATTGATCAGGCCGCTGCCGCCATCAAGCGGGGCGAGCTGGTGGCGTTCCCGACCGAGACGGTTTACGGTCTCGGGGCTGACGCAACGAATGAGGATGCCGTTAAGAACGTCTACCTGGCCAAGGGACGGCCGAGTGATAACCCGTTGATTGTCCACGTTAATTCGGTGGCAATGGTGGAAAAGTACGCGGCGGAGATCCCCGATGATGCTCGTAAGTTAATGAAGGCTTTTTGGCCGGGTTCACTGACGATCATCTTGAAGATTAAGAAGCACGTACTTTCCAAGACGGTTACCGGAGGGCTGAAGACGGTGGCCTTCCGTTTCCCTGATTGTCAGCCCACCCTTGACCTGATCGCCAAGGCGGGGGTACCAATGGTGGGACCATCAGCTAACACGTCTGGTAAGCCAAGTCCAACCACGGCCCAGCACGTCTACCATGATTTACATGGTAAAATTGCGGGAATCCTGGACAATGGGCCAACCCGGGTCGGCGTTGAATCCACGGTCCTGGACATGTCCACGGGCCAACCAGTGATTCTACGGCCAGGGGCAGTCACCAAGAAGGACATTGAATCCGTCATTGGCTCAATCGATGTTAACCACCACAAGGTTGGCAAGAATGAAACCCCGAAGGCCCCGGGGATGAAATATAAGCACTATGCTCCGAACGCCCAGGTATACATCGTGGACGAGGGGACCGACTGGGGTGACGTGGTCAAGTGGATTCAACAGCAACCCTTTGATGTTGGCATGATGGCTGAAGAGCGGATCCTCCAGCAGGCTACGCTACCAATGAACGCTGTCCAATTCTCACTGGGGACGGGTGTTAAGGACGCCAGTGCCCGGCTGTTTGATGGCTTGCGGCAGTTTGACGACCAGCCAAATGTCAAGGCGATCGTCACCCAGGCCTTCCCGGCACAGGGACTCGGTGGTGCTTACATGAACCGGCTTAACAAGTCTGCCGGCGGGGTTCATTTTGACGCTGTGGCGACTAAGTAAACGCGGTAAATTAACAATTTGAATAGTTGTGAGAAGCTGGACAAAGATGTTTTGTCACTTCTCATTTTTTTTGGTAGAATGGAGAAGAAATTCAAAGGAGTGTATTAGGCATGGGCAAGTTTGAAGTTATTGATCACCCACTGATTCAGCACAAGTTAACAATGATTCGGGATAAGAACGTTGGTACCAAGTTCTTCCGGGAAACGGTTAAGGAAATCTCAACCCTGATGGCTTACGAGGTCGCTCGTGATATGCCACTCAAGGATGTCGAGATTGAAACCCCAATCGCTAAGACGACACAGAAAGAACTGGCTGGTAAGAAAGTTGCCATTATCCCAATCCTACGTGCTGGTTTAGGGATGGTTGATGGGATGACCGACTTGATTCCGGCTGCCAAGATCGGTTTCATCGGGATGTACCGTGACGAAGAGACGTTGAAGCCCCACGAGTACTTCGTCAAACTGCCAAACGACATCACGGAGCGGCAATTGTTCATCGTGGACCCAATGCTTGCTACTGGTGGTTCAGCAATGATGGCAATCGAAGCCTTGAAGAAGCGGGGGTGCCAAGAGAAGAACATGAAGTTCGCCTGCTTGGTAGCTGCCCCAGAGGGTGTTAAGGCCGTTCGGGAAGCCTACCCAGACGTTGACCTTTACGCCGCGGGCCTTGATGACCACCTGAACAAAGACGGTTACATCGTTCCTGGTTTGGGTGACGCTGGTGACCGGCTCTTCGGTACTAAGTAGTTACTAATAATCAAAAGTGTTTACGAAGACCATAAGATTTTCGTAAACACTTTTTTATTTGGCCCAAAAGATAGTAGAATGGCAACGACTAATTTATAAGGGAATGTCAAAATTGTTAGATTTATCTTGGCTGCGTACAAAACGGTGGCTGCTGGTGGGCTTGCTCATCCTCGGTCTCGTTAGCGTGGCCTTTACAATGAATAACCAGCGCTTTTACCGGCGGCCAATCGCTAAGGTGGTCAAGGTGACCCCCGTGGGCCATTCCCGGCGTACCAGTGACCAGTTTCAAAATGTTGACCACCAGTACGACCAGCAGATCACGGCCGTCATGATGAATGGCCGCTACCGTGGGCAACGGGTGCAGCTTTCCAATACCTATAGTGATTCGCGACCGATGGACCAACGTTACCGGGTTGGCAACCAGGTTTTCCTGAGTCAGGTCCGTCGTCATGGCAAGCAGCTGACAGCCAATATCAATGGTTATAAGCGTGATACCGTGCTGGTCCTGGTGGCCTGGTTGGTCATCTTCCTGCTCCTAGTGACAATGGGAAAGGCGGGGGCCTGGGCGCTGACCAGCGTGGTTGTAAATGCCCTGCTCTTCATCCTGGCCGTGGAGCTGGACCTACATAATAACGGTGAGCACATCATGGCAATTTTCAGTGTCCTTACCATTATTTTTGCCTTTATTAGCCTGCTTCTGGTACTGGGCCCGAGCAAGAAGATGCTGGCGACATTCAGCGCTACCGTGATCGGGACCTTTGCTGCCTTGGGGGTTAGCTTGCTGGTCTTCTCCTGGACGCACGAGCGCGGGATCTACTACGAGTCAATGCAGTACGTCACCCAAGTTCCCCGGCCGCTTTTCCTGGCCGAGACGCTGCTGGGGTCGCTGGGGGCAGTGATGGACGAATCCAGTGACATCATTGCCACCCTCTTTGAGCTCAAACAGCTGGAGCCCACGGTCACTCCTCGGCAGCTATTTATGTCGGGACGCAATGTCGGTAAGTCGATCATGGGCCCGCTAATCAACGTCCTTTTCCTGATCTTCATGGCCGACACCTTCACCTCTAGCCTGCTCTACATCAAGAACGGTAACTCCTGGGGGTATACCTTCGCCATGAACATGAGCCTGGGGACGGTCCAGAGTCTGGTCAGTGGGATCGGGATTGTCCTGGCGGTGCCCCTGGTTAGTGCGTTTGGTGCAATGCTATTGGGGAGGCGGACAAAATGACTACAATTACTGCACTGGGATTGGTCCTGATGGTGTTGATGATCTTAGTTGGTGGCAAGCAGGGCTGGTCGGCCTTTCTCAGCCTCCTGCTTAATTTCGGCTTTCTGTACTTTGCCATGGTCTTGATCGCCTTTCATGTGCCGCCGCTCTTTGTGACGGTGGTCACGGGGGTTACTATTCTGGCCATCACCATCTTCATGGGTGAGGACGACCTGCGGACCACCGTGACGGCCTTTTACTCGTCGCTGATTGTCATGGCAATTCTGGTTGTCTTCATTATATTGATCGAACATTGGGCTCAGGTCCAAGGATTTGGCACGGAGGATAGCGACGACCTCGAGGGGATGTCGATCCTAATCGGGATCAGCTATCTGAAGGTGGCTGTGACGGTGACCTCCTTGAGTACCCTGGGGGCAATTGCCGAAGCTGCCATGGCGATTTCATCGGGTCTGACCGAGGTTTTGGAAAATCATCCGACCATTGAGAACTCACGGTTGATCAAGAGCGGGATGGCAATTGGCCGCCAGATCATTGGGACTACCTTCAACACCCTGTTCTTCGGGGTCTTCGGTGGCTTTCTGGCCCTCTTCATCTGGTTTGCGGGGCTTCACTACTCCCTGGGAACAATCATGAATAACAAGATCTTCGTTGCTGAGATGCTGGAGATCCTGATTTCCTTCATCGGGGTCCTGATCACCGTGCCAATGACGGCCTGGGTGATGACCAAACGTCGTGCCCAACTGGTTGACAGGCATGATGAAAGCAACTATGATAAAAATAATTAAAGAAGAAAACCTTTAACCGGGTCCCGTGAGGCCCTCAAGGTGCGAAATAATGATGGACCTGACAGATTAAGTAAGTCAGTCTAAATAAAAGCAACTTCGGGGTAACGGTACCCTGAGGTTGCTTTTATTTAGGAGGGATATCATGGCACACCGTCGAGATGTTGTGCTCGATGTTGACGAGAAACCCAGCCCGGGTCAGTGGGTTGGCCTTTCTTTGCAACACATGTTTTCGATGTTTGGGTCAACCGTGCTGGTTCCAATTCTAGTCGGTTTGAACCCTGGCATTGCCTTGTTTAGTTCCGGTGTTGGAACCCTGATTTACCTATTGATTACGAAGCATAAGATTCCTGCTTATATGGGATCGAGTTTCTCGTTTGTCGTTCCAATGATGGCGTTGATGAAGTCAACCGGTTATCCGGGAATTGCCCAAGGGACTATTGCGGTTGGTTGTGTTTACCTGATCGTGGCGTTGATTGTCAGCCAGATCGGTTCGGCCTGGATTGATAAGGTCCTCCCGCCGATTGTGGTTGGGCCGATCGTTGTGGTAATTGGGCTTTCGCTGGCTGGAACGGCGGCGAAGGATGCCACGATTAATTCGGTGACGGGCCACTATGACCTGAAGTTCTTTGCGGTGGCAATGCTGACGATGATCCTTACGATTGCCTTCAATATGTACTTCAAGGGCTTCTTGGGGTTGATCCCGATCTTGATGGGGATTGTCTTCGGTTACCTGATCGCCTGCCTGTTCGGGATCGTCGACTTCACCCCGGTGATGCGGGCGCACTGGTTCAGCCTGCCGGACTTCCAGGTACCATTTGTTACCTACCATCCGCAACTGTATTGGGGTGCCATCCTCAGTATGGCGCCGATTGCCTTCGTCACAATGACTGAGCACCTCGGTCACATCATGGTGCTGAACGAATTGACGGAGCGCAACTACTTTAAAGACCCGGGTTTGAACCACACCCTGGCTGGTGACGGGACGGCTTCCATTATTGCTGGGTTCGTCGGTGGCCCACCAGTAACCAGTTATGGTGAAAACATTGGGGTTCTAGCGATTACCCGGGTGCACTCCGTCTACGTGATTGCGGGGGCGGCACTCTTCGCGGTCTTCTTCAGTTTTATCGGTAAACTGAGTGCCTTGATTGAGACTATCCCATCACCGGTAATCGGGGGAATTTCCTTCCTGCTCTTCGGGGTCATTGCCTCAAGTGGTCTTCGGGTAATGATCGAAAACCAGATCGATTTCAATGCCAAGCGTAACCTGATGATTTCCTCGGTTATCCTGGTAATTGGAATCGGGAACGCCTACCTCCAGCTGGGTAAGTACCAGTTCTCTGGTTTAGCAGTAGCAGCGGTTTTAGGGATCATTTTGAACCTGATTCTTCCGCAAAAAGCATTTAGTGAACGTCATCACTAATTCTTAGCGTTTTCTAATCGACACATTGCTGTAATTGTCGTTTAAGGCGAAAAACTCGATGAGGCTTGGGACGACGGCACTTATCGCCCTTAGCGAGATTTAATATTTTTTTGAATTTTCCCTTAAATAATGATATATTACTAGACGTAACTTGGGCTAACTAGTTCTTTCAGAGCGACTTTTAACCAACTTACAAGCCAAATTATTGTTATAAGGAAAGAGGTGGAATATGAATGGGCGGTGATGCTTTAACTTTTAAGCTTTTCGGACTCACGTTCAATACTACGAACATTGTTTCTGGACTGATTATCTACGCAATCGTGTTCTTCACTCTTTACGGGATGTCACGAAAGATTCAGATGAAGCCAACGGGCGCACAAAACGTCTTTGAATGGTTGGTTGACTTCACCAACGGGATTGTCCGGAGTCAGATGCCAGCAGCTGAGCAGGGACGCTATAGTTTCTTTGCCTTCGTGCTGTTTGTCTTCATCTTCTTCGCCAACCAATTTGGGTTGCTCTTCCAATTCCATTGGAACGGAGCGGAAGTGCTTAGAAGTCCAACGGCGGATCCAGTCGTTACGCTGACCTTCTCACTGATGGTCATGGCATTGGCACACTTTGCTGGTGTTGCCCACAACGGTCTTGGTGGTTACCTTAAGAATTACACCAAGCCATTTGCCTTGATGCTACCAGTTAACATCATTGAGGAGTTTGCCAACTTCTTAACGCTGGGTCTCCGTATCTTTGGTAACATTTTTGCTGGTGAACTGTTAATGAGTTTGATTGCCAATATGGCCTTCTCACACGGTGCCTTAACAATCATTCCGGGATTGCTTCTGGAATTAGCATGGCAAGGCTTCTCCGTATTTATCGGTTCGATCCAGGCTTATGTCTTTGTAACATTAACGACGGTTTATATTTCTCGGAAGGTTTCCGAATAATAATCTCTAAGGAGGAATTTTAAAATGGCATTAGGAGCAATTGCTGCAGGACTCGCGGCTATGGGTGCCGCTATCGGTGGTGGTATTGGTGATGGTATCTTAATCGGACACACTGTCGACAGTATCGCACGTCAACCAGAATTACAAAGTAGATTACAAGCAACGATGTTCATCGGTGTTGGTTTGATTGAAGCCATGCCTATTATTGCCATCGTTATTGGCTTCCTTGTTATGAACAAGTAATTATTTAATCACGATTTGATTTTGTACGACAAGGAGGTGTCAATAGATGTTTGTGAACAGTGTGTTAGCTGAATCGAACAGTTTATACATCGGGGACCTTGTATTCTACATCGTTACTTTCATTATTCTGATGCTGCTGGTCAAGCACTTCGCATGGGGACCAGTTACTGACATGATGAAGAAGCGGGCAGACAAGATTGCCAGTGATATCGACAACGCGGCGCGGTCACGGGAAAATGCCGAAAAGATGGCTGCTAAGCGTCAAGCCGAACTGCAAAATTCACGTCAAGAAGCTGCAGACATTGTAAGCAATGCCAAGAAGTCGGCTGAAACACAACGAGCACAAATTGTTGAGGCAGCACAAAATGATGCTCAAGCCCTCAAACAACAAGCACAACAGGATGCGGATCAAGCACGTCGCGATGCGCTGAATGGTGCGAAGGATGACGTTGCAAACTTATCTATTGAGATTGCTTCCAAACTCATCCAAAAAGAATTAAAGGCGGACGATCAAAAAGAATTGATCGACTCCTACATTGAAGGGTTGGTAAATCATGAGTCTTGATAAGAAGACGGTTGCTGGGCGCTACGCCCGGGCACTGTTCGAATTGGTCGATGAAGACAATGAACTCGATCAAACTTATCAAGAATTGATTGCTTTACGCCAAGTCTTTGAGGACAATGAGAGTTTGGAATCCGCATTGGCGGGTGTCCAACTGTCACTCGATGAAAAGAAAGCATTAGTTCAGGACCTGCAACAAGGGGCTTCCCAATACGTTGCTAATCTGATTCAAATGCTTTTTGATTACGGCCGCATGGATTGCATGGTCGCAATTATTGATGAGTTTGAACGGCGGTATGACGCTAAGAATAAGCGGATGCATGCTGACGTTGTCACAGCGATCCAACTCGATAAACAACAACGGGA
>DBOT01000116.1:0-334 GCA_002299975.1 Lactobacillaceae bacterium UBA639 | reverse complement strand
GAACAGGTTGATCCAGAAATTTTAGGTGGGGTTATTGTCCATGCCGATCATAAGACCTTGGATGGTAGTCTCAGCTCAAAGATTAAGCAAATTCGTCGTTTACTAGTTAGATAAAATAGATCTTTTGTTAAAGAGGTGAGACCTTTATGAGCATTAAAACTGAGGAAATCAGTTCACTCATCAAGAAACAGCTTGCCAACTATCAAGACCAAGTTTCTGTTGAAGAAACTGGGACGGTTACTTACGTTGGTGATGGTGTTGCTCGTGCCGATGGCTTGGAAAATGCCATGGCCGGTGAGTTGCTCGAATTTAGCAACGGTGTTTACGGAATGGC
>DBOT01000107.1:11862-11995 GCA_002299975.1 Lactobacillaceae bacterium UBA639 | reverse complement strand
TTCATCAGGTCATCGACCATGGCTTGAGCTTGTTGCTGCTTGGTTTCTTTTGATTCAGTAGTTTGCTTCTTTTGATTAGCCATAACAAATTGCTCCTTTGATCTTTAATAAGTTTGTTATGTTTTGAACATGA
>DBOT01000107.1:6405-11813 GCA_002299975.1 Lactobacillaceae bacterium UBA639 | reverse complement strand
TTTGAACAATGGTTATACTGGTGAATTCGCTTACATTATTATCCCGTAAAGGCGCGGCTAATTAATAAAAATATTGGTATATTTTTTTGACCTGCGGATTGTATAAAATTCGGTTCATTCATTGTTTGAATTAAGTTTCACATAGCTATATACAAAAAAGCCCCGTCAGCTGGGTAGCCAGTTGACGGGGCTCATCTAGTTATTCACGTGAATTCTTATCCTTACCGGCGTTAGGATCCTTGATGTTGTAGTCATCATCACTCATTGCTTCCACTTCACCGAGCCGGTAACCATTACCAACCTGACTGAAGAAGTCGTGGTTAGAAGTTGAAGTTGAGATGCCGTTCATGACTACCGGGTTAACGTCAGCGGCGGTATCAGGGAAGAGTGGATCCTGACCGAGGTTCATCAGGGCCTTGTTGGCGTTGTAACGGATGAAGGTCAAAACGTCATTCGTCCAACCAACCTGGTCGTAGAGGATGTGGGTGTAGTCTTCCTCGTTACTGTAGAGGTCGTAGAGGAAGTTGTACATCCAGTCCTTCATATCCTGTTGTTGCTTCTCAGTCCGGTCATGCATGCCTACCTGGAACTTATAGCCGATGTAAGTCCCGTGAACGGATTCGTCACGAAGGATCAGCTTGATGATCTCGGCGACGTTGTTCAGCTTGTTATGCCCCAGGTAGTAGAGTGGGGTGTAGAAGCCGGAATAGAAGAGGAAGGTTTCCAAAAAGACGTTGGCGACCTTCTTTTTCAGGGGGTCTTCTTCAGGGTTGAGGTACATGTTAGCGATCCGCGTCGCCTTGTTTTGCAGGTACTCCTCAGAATCTGACCACTGGAAGATTTCCTCGATTTCGTCGGGGGTGTTCAAAGTAGAGAAGATGGTAGAGTAACTCTTGGCGTGGACGGATTCCATGAACTGGATGTTGTTCAAGACGGCGGTCTCGTGCTGGGTCTTAACATCCTGCTTCAGAGCGGTCATGCCGGCCTCAGATTGAACGGTGTCCAGGAGGGTTAATCCCCCGAAGACGTGGCCGACTGTCCAACGGTGGTCGTCGTCGAGTTCCCGCCAGTCGTCAAGGTCGTTGGAAACGGGGATCCGGGTGTCCAACCAGAATTGCTCGGTTAGCTTTTCCCAAGTCGCCTTATCGATCATATCGGAAACCTCGTTCCAATTGATCGCCTTGTAATTCTCTAGCGGCTTAAATTTTTCTTCAAGCTTCATTATATTTATGGGACTCCTTTATCGTAATTCAACAAGTATCGTATTAGCGTTCTTAAGTTTAGCAGGTGCCTGATGTCAAATCAAATGACACAGCTTTCACACTGGTTGGCACCAATTTCATCGTTATCATCAGTGAAGGTCCGGATGTAGTAGATCGACTTGATCCCTTTCTTGTAGGCATAGTGCCGCAGGAGGTTGAGGTCCCGGGTTGTCATCTTGTTGGTCCGGCCGGCCTTCCAATCGTAGAGCCCGTCCGGAATGGTGGACCGCATGAAGAGGGTCAGGGACATGGACTGGTCAACGTGCTGCTGAGCGGCGGCGTACGTATCGATAACTTTTCGCATGTCCATGTCGTAAGCGGACTTGTAGTATGGCATGGTGTCGTTGGACAGGTATGGTGCCGGGTAGTAGATCTTCCCGATCATCTTTTCCTGGCGTTCTTCGATCCGGTTGACGATTGGGGTCAGGCTGGCCGTTGAATCGTTGATGTAGGCCGTCGAACCGTTTGGCGCCACGGCCAGGCGGTAGGCGTTGTAGAGGCCATCCTGCATGACGCGGTCACGAAGCTTCTTCCAGTCGTCGGGGCCGGGGATGAAGATCCCGTCAAAGAGTTCCTTGACGACGTCGGATTGCGGCCGCCAGTCCTTGTTAACGTACTTGTCAAAGTAGGAACCATCAGCGTAGGCACTCTTGTCGAAGTCATGGAAGGATTCGCCTCGTTCCTTGGCGATCTCATTGGAGGTGACCAGGGACCAGTAGTTTAGCAGCATGAAGTAGACACCGGTAAACTCAATGGCTACCGGACTGCCGTATTGGATGTGGTTCTTAGCCAGGTAGCCGTGCAGTCCCATGGCCCCCAGCCCGATGGAGTGGGTGAGGTCGTTACCGTGCTTAATAGTTGGGACGGTATCGATCTGTTCGACATCACTGATCCGGGTCAAGCCCCGTACCATTGCCCGGACAGACCGGCCAAAGTCTGGGCTGTCCATCATGTTGGCGATGTTAGTTGAACCAAGGTTACAACTGATGTCCTGGCCCAGCTTGGTGTAGGTCTGGTCATCGTTGACCCGGGATGGAACCTGTACCTGGGCGATTTCGGAGCAGAGGTTACTCATGACGATTTTACCGTCAATTGGGTTGGCCCGGTTGACCGTATCGATGTTGATGATGTATGGGTAGCCGGATTCCTGCTGGAGCTTACTGATTTCGTCCTCCAGATCACGGGCGTTGACCTTCTTCTTGTGGATCTCGTCGTTGGCGACCATGTTGTCGTATTCCTTCGTGATGTCCACGTAGGAGAATGGCACACCATAGACGCGTTCAACGTCGTAGGGACTGAAGAGATACATATCCTTATTGGCTTCAACTAGTTCATAGAACTTGTCCGGAACAGTGACCCCTAGGGAGAGGGTCTTCAACCGAATCTTTTCGTCAGCGTTTTCCTTCTTGGCCCCCAGAAATTCAATGATGTCGGGGTGGAAGACACTCAGGTAGACCACGCCGGCCCCCTGCCGCTGGCCCAGCTGGTTAGAGTAGGAGAAGCTGTCTTCGAGGAGTTTCATAACGGGAACCACTCCACTGGCAGCGCCCTTGATCTTCTTGATTGGAGCCCCGGCTTCCCGGAGGTTGGAGAGGTTAATGCCGACCCCACCACCGATCTTCGAGAGCTGAAGGGCGGAATTGATCGTCCGGCCGATGGTATTCATGTCGTCAGTTGTCTGGATAGCGAAGCAGGAGATGAATTCCCCACGGCGCTTCCGTCCCACGTTCAAAAAGGTTGGCGTTGCTGGTTGGTAACGCTGGTGAATGATCTCGTCAGCGAGGTCCATAGCCAAGTCCTGGTCCCCGTTAGCGAGGTAGAGGGCGTTCATTGCGACCCGGTCAATGTAGTTTTCCAGGTAGTATTCCTTATCGTTGGTCCGCAGGGCGTACTGGGCATAGAACTTGTATGCGGCCATGAAGGAGTGGAAGTGGAAGTTCTGGGCTTTGAGGTAGTCGTACAACTTCTCAATGAAGGCCAGGCTGTATTTGTCCATGAAGCCCCGTTCAATGTAGTCATGATCTTCCAACCAGGTGAACCGCTCCTCTAATGAAGAAAAACGCTTGGTATTGGGCTTAACGTTGTGCTCGATGAAGTCTGCTAAGGCTTCCTTATCCTTATCGAGTTGAATCTGCCCGTTGCGGGGGATGTTGACCTCGTTGTTGAGATCGAAGTAACGAACTTTTGTCAGGTCAATGTCAGATAATGCCATGTTGATGTGCTCACTTTCTAATTGCTGATGGTGACAATAAATAAGCCAGGGAGAAGGTGGCTAAACTCACTTTTCTACCTGGCTGGTTAGTAGCTTTCAACGACTATGCTAATTGTTGAAGACGATCTGGACGGAAGCCAGAAAATGCGTTACCGTTAGGAAGCTTGACAACTGGCGTGGCCATAAAGCCCTCCGCCTTCAGCTTGGCGACGTATTCCGGCTGTTCGTCGATATTGTGCTCGACAAAGTCAATCTTGTGTTGCGTTAAGAACTTCTTCGTCATTTTGCATTGGATGCAGTTGTTTTTGGAAAAGACAGTTACCATACTAATTTCCCCTTACTCAAGTTATCGCTTATTGATGTTTTCTAGTATAGTGGGAAATGCGGAAAAATCAATCAAAAAATACCATATATTGTGCTGCATGATTAGTGAAACACGATATATGGCAATGATAACGGGGAATAACTTTGTGAAACTTTTTGGTGATCAGGTGATCACTAGATAAAGCTCAACTAATTATTATACACTGGAAGCAGCGAAAAGTGTTTCAATCTTATGGAGAAATTTTATGACAGACGAAGAAATTCATGAAAAATACATGCGAGCGGCCATTAAGGAAGCCCACCAAGCGGAGATCCTCGGCGAGGTCCCGATTGGCGCCGTGGTCGTCCACGATGGGCAGATCATCGGCCGAGGACACAACATGCGTGAGAAGTTCCAGGATGTGACCTACCACGCGGAGATGCTGGCGATCATGGAGGCGTGCACCAATCTGGGGAGTTGGCGCTTGGAAGACTGCGACCTCTACGTTACCCTGGAACCGTGCATCATGTGCAGCGGGGCGATCGTCAATGCCCGGATCAAGAATGTTTACTATGGTGCCAAGGACCCCAAGGCGGGCGCGGTGGATAGCCTCTATCATTTATTAAATGATCAGCGACTGAACCATCAGGTCAATGTCGAAAGTGGCCTGTTGGGAGCGGAGTGCAGTCAGATGCTGAAGGACTTCTTCCGCGAGATTCGCCGCAAGAAAAAGCTGACTCGTAAAAAACGTCGGGCAAAGGGCTAGCATTTCGCAGCGAAGTAGTGTACTATAAATATTGCCGTAAGGCCTTAGAGCAAGGTTGCACTTACGAACCGTGTCAGGTCCGGAAGGAAGCAGCACTAAGTATGAAGCAGCTTGTGCTCTAAGTTTTATTGATAATCAACTCAAGGCTCATAGCGAGATTTTCTTGCTGTGGGCCTCTTTAATTTATTGAATTGCCAAACAGATTGGTAACAAATTGCCAGGGAAAACTTGTATAATATTTACTAGCACTTTGTTATCAGAAAGGAAGGTTAGCGTGAGTTATCAGGCTTTATACCGGGTTTGGCGGCCCCAGCGCTTTGACGAGCTGGTCGGCCAACAGATTGTTACCCAGACCTTAAAGAACGCAATTATCACTAATCAGATCAGTCACGCCTACCTCTTTGCAGGTCCCCGGGGAACGGGGAAGACTTCCGCCGCCAAAATTTTTGCTAAGGCGGTTAACTGTCATCATTCTAAGGATGGTGAACCCTGCAATCAGTGTGAGATCTGTCAAGCGATTACCAAGGGACAGCTTAACGATGTGATTGAAATCGATGCGGCCTCCAACAACGGGGTCGAAGAGATCAGAGATATTCGGGATAAGGCCAAGTATGCGCCGACCCAGGCCGACTACAAGGTCTACATCATCGACGAAGTTCACATGCTTTCGACCGGGGCCTTCAACGCTTTGTTGAAGACCTTGGAAGAGCCACCGGCAAACGTCATCTTCATCCTGGCGACAACCGAGCCGCACAAGATTCCCCTGACGATTATCTCGCGGGTTCAGCGCTTTGATTTTCGCCGGATTAGTGCCCAGGATGCCTTTGACCGCATGAAGTACATTCTGGATCAGAAGAAGGTGGA
>DBOT01000107.1:6154-6384 GCA_002299975.1 Lactobacillaceae bacterium UBA639 | reverse complement strand
TACGAGGACAAGGCCCTGTGGGTAATCGCTAACGCTGCTGAAGGGGGGATGCGGGATGCCCTGAGTATCCTGGACCAGGTCCTTTCCTTTAGCGACAATGAGGTTAAGCTCGATGATGCTCTATTGGTAACCGGTAGTGTAACCAAGCAGCTGCTCAAGAAGTACTTCTTAGAGCTGGCCCACCACGAGAGCGCGAAGGCCCTTGACACAATGAAGGATATCTTGGGCGA
>DBOT01000107.1:3862-6064 GCA_002299975.1 Lactobacillaceae bacterium UBA639 | reverse complement strand
ATCAGCGTGGCGGCCACCGGTCTCAAGGATGAGGATTTTAAAGAGCTCAGTGCGGCGGTATCGGCTGCGGGGCTCTATCAGATGATCGACGAGCTCAATGACATTCAAGAGGAAATGCGCTTTACGACTCATCCAGATGTCTACCTGGAAGTTTTGACGGTCAAGCTTTGCCAGATCAAGGACGGGGCAGCTGCACCGGCGACCCCAGCGCCACAGCAGGCACCGGCTCAGCCGCAGCCTAACCTGGCAGCTAACGCCACGATTAAGCAGCTGCAACAGGAGATTCAGCAGCTCCAACAGACGGTTCAACAGCTCCGGGCCACTGGGGCGGGACCAGCCAAGAAGCCGGCGCAACCGCGGGTCAAGCAACGGAACGTTCAGGTTAACCTGAGTCAAATCAATCCGGTTCTTGGGGCAGCGACCAGAAAAGACCTGGTCAATCTCCAGAACCTGTGGGAAGATATGCTTAATCACCTGACTGTTCCACAGCGGTCCCTGCTCCACGTCTCCAAGCCGGTAGCGGCCAGCGCGACTGGCGTGATTGTCGCTTTTAACTATGCCTTTCTTTTTCAAGAGGCCACGACGGACGATAACCTGATCACGGCGATGGAGAGTGCCCTGCAGCAACTGATGGGGAGCGAATACAAGGTGGTCTTTGTCCCTCAAGACAAGTGGCCGCAGATCAGGAAGAACTACATTAAGGAACACGGCCTCGGTCGTCGCAAACCAGCGACACACCACCAGCAGTCACAACCGGTACCGAACCAGCAGACTACGCAGCCGCGTCCTAAGTCAACAGCCCCAGCACCGCAGAGTCAATTAGCGCCAACCGCCCCGGCTCCAGCAGAGGAACCGCCGCTGCCGGAGGAGCCCCCGGTTGAAGATGATGAAGGTGGGATGAGTCCCCAGTCAGGTAGCCAATCGCCGACTGACAGTCAGGATCCCGTTGCGGCAGCTAAGCAGCTTTTTGGCAATGATATTGTTAAAATAGAAGATAATTAAACGTAAAGGATGGATAGAAAAATGATGCGTGGAATGAATATGCAACAAATGATGAAGCAAGCTAAAGCAATGCAAAAGAAAATGATGGCTGAGCATGAAGAGCTTGCCAAGCAGGAATTTATCGGTAAGGCCCCCGATGACATGGTGACGGCCACCTTTACTGGTGACAACAAGTTGGTCGACTTAAAGATCAACAAGGAAGCCGTCGACCCTGACGATGTTGACATGCTTCAGGATCTGGTCGTTGCTGCAATCAACGATGGAATGACTAAGGTCAATGAAGCAACGCAGCAGACCCTTGGTAAGTACACCCGGGGGATGATGTAATCAATGCAGTACCCAGAACCACTTGCCAAGCTGATTGAAAGCTACACCAAACTGCCGGGAATCGGACAGAAGACGGCGACGCGGTTGGCCTTCTACACGCTTGGGATGGAAGAGGACGACGTAACCAATTTTGCCAAGTCCTTACTGTCGGCTAAGCGTGACCTCCATAGCTGCAGTATCTGTGGCAACATCACAGAGGATGATCCATGCCCAATCTGCCGGGATAAGACCCGTGATCGTTCTAAGATCTTGGTGGTTGAACAGCCCCAAGACATCATGGCGATGGAACGGATGCATGAATACCATGGTCTCTACCATGTCTTGCAGGGAGTTATTTCACCCGTTGCCGGGACTGGCCCGGAAGATATCAACATCACCAGTCTCTTGAAACGTCTGCAGAAGAGTGATGAGGTTAAGGAAGTCATCATTGCCACTAACGCTTCATCAGACGGAGAGCTGACGGCCGGTTACCTTGCCAAGCTGATCAAGCCAGCAGGCATCAAGGTTACCCGGCTGGCCCATGGCCTGTCAGTGGGCGCCGATATCGACTACGCTGACGAGATGACCCTGTTTAAGGCGGTTCAAGGACGAACGGAGATGTAGAAAATGCTATTTAGACGTCAGCCAAAACACGAGGTAGAGAAGAAACGAAACCAGCGGCTTTTGGCAACAATCTACGAAACCAAGGCAAGCTGGGACCACGCTAAGGAGACTGAGCGGGCGGTCTATGAGGCCAATGTCAGCAGTGAACTGCAGGATCGGGCCCATCTGCAGGAGCAGAAGTACCTGTACCTGTACCGGATTGCGCGCCGCTACCACGTTCATGGCCAGCTTAACCAGGGGATTGTCAGCCGATAGAAAGGAAACGAAGAA
>DBOT01000107.1:0-3758 GCA_002299975.1 Lactobacillaceae bacterium UBA639 | reverse complement strand
AAGGCAGCTCTAGATGAACAGCTAGGGACGGACCGGGTGATGTATACTCGCGAGCCTGGTGGTAATCATATCTCAGAGCAGATCCGGCAGGTCCTCTTTAATTCAGAAAATACCGATATGGATGCGCGGACGGAGGCACTTTTGTTTGCGGCCGCCCGTCGGCAGCATATTGTTTCCGAAATTCTTCCGGCATTGCGGGATGACAAGGTGATCCTGTGTGACCGCTACGTTGACAGCTCAATTGCTTACCAAGGAGCGGGACGTCACCTGGGAGAAAAGGAGATCTGGCAACTGAACCAGTTTGCCATTGACGGCCTCCTGCCAGAACTGACGGTTTATCTGGATGTCCCATCTGAAGTTGGTTTGCGCCGGATTGCCGAACACCGGTCTGACCAGGTCAACCGACTGGATAAGGAGAAGCTGACCTTCCACCACCTGGTTCGTCACTCCTTCCTGCGCCTGCAGAAGGCTAATCCAGACCGGATCAAGCTGGTCGATGCCAGCCACCCCCTTGATCAGGTGGTTGCTGACGTGAAAAAGGTAATCAACGCCCGCTACCCAGAATTATTTAACTAATTGCAGAGGTGATTATAATGAAGATGATTGTGGCCATTGTTCAGGCAAAGGACAGCAGCCGCCTGCGGAAGGCATTCACTGCTGCCAATATTCAGGTGACCCAGCTCTCCACTACCGGTGGATTCCTGCGTGAAGGGAACGCGACCTTCCTGATCGGGATTCAGGATGAACGGGTTCAGGATGTCTTAGATGTCATCAAAAAGAATGCTAAGTCACGTGAACAGTACATTACTTCGCAGATGCACATGGATGTTGAGGGGGGCTCAGCCTTCCCAGTTAACGTCAAGGTCGGCGGGGCGACAGTCTTTGTCCTGCCGGTTGATGACTTTATTAAGTTCTAAGTAAGTGGGGGATTGATTTGGCAGAAGAAGCACGAGAACGGGCTGAAGAGCTTCAGCCACAGATTATTGATCGGCTTAAGCGAATTCTTAACAACCATGAACTGGCCCATGCTTACCTCCTCGTCGGGCCCACCGGCTCCGGTAAGCTGGAGATTGCCCAGTGGCTGGCCCTACGGCTCTTCTGCCTGCACCCACAGAATGGTGAACCAGACCTGACCTGTGCGGAGTGCCAACGGATCCTGTCTGGCAACCACCCCGATATTGTGACGGCGTCTGCTCAGGGGCGGCAGATCAAGGTCGACGAGATTCGTCACCTGAAGGCCGAGTTCACCAAGAGCGCCATGGAAGGCAGCCAGAAGTTCTTCATCATCCAGGATGCTGATAAGATGACTACGGGGGCCGCAAACAGTCTGCTGAAGTTTATCGAAGAGCCGGGCCCCGGGGTCTACATCTTGATGCTGACCACAAACAAGAGCGCGGTTCTGCCAACGATTCGATCGCGGACACAGGTCATTGAGATGCAACCGCTTAACCGGGAAAAATTGTTGGAGCAGCTGGCACAGTTAGAGATTCCTAAAGGGCTGAGCACCGTTGCGGTTGGTCTGACCGACTCTGTTCAGGAGGTCCAGGCATGGTGCAGTGATGACTGGTTCAAGCAGGCCATTACAGGGGTCTGTCAATGGTTCAATAACGTCAGTCAGGGGCAGATGCTGGCCTTTGTCGAAGTCCAGACTAAGCTGGTTAAGCTGGCCAGTGACCGGGAAAAGCAACAGGTTCTGCTTGACCTGATTACGCTGATCTGGCGGGATGCTCTCCTGGTGGCCAACGGCGTCACGGATCCCGAACGCCTGCACTTTATTAACGAGCAGGGGCAGATGCAGGCCCTGGCCGGTCAGTACTCAATGCAACAGTTATTGGCGGTTAGCCAGCTAACCTTGGAGATTCGGCACATGCTGGGTCAAAACATTAATTTTCAAAACATTGTTGAGCAACTGACCATTCGAATTGTGCAGACATTACGTGCAGTGGGGGCAAAATAATGAGTGAAAAACAATCAAACGAAAATATTTACGATCGCTTTGCCCAGGTAACGAGACAGACCCACGACCTGGTCGACAGCATGGAACAGCTGCAGGCCCAGGTTACGGAGCTGCTGGAACAGAACGCGGAACTGTCCATTGAAAACGATCACTTGCGGCGGGTGATCAAGAAGATGAAGGACCAGCACGGTGAATCTAAGCTCTCCGGCTCCCGGCAGAACCTCAAGGAACTCTATCAGCAGGGATTCCACGTCTGCAGCGAGTATTTCGGTAAGCGGTTGGCACCGGGTGAGTCCTGTGCCTTCTGTACTGATGTCATCTTCGGCCATGATCCGGACAAAGCAAAGTAGGTGAAGAGATGCAACAGATTAGTAGTTTTAATAATCAAAAAAGTGGCCACCTTTACCTGGTACCGACCCCGATTGGCAACCTCGACGATATGACCTTTCGGGCGATTAAGACGCTGCAAGATGTCGATCTAATTGCGGCGGAGGATACCCGGCATACTCAGCAGCTCCTGAACCATTTTGAGATCGATACCCGGCAGATCAGCTTTCACGAGCACAATACCGAGCAACGGATTCCCGAGTTGCTAGAAAAGCTGCAGGCAGGAATGGATATCGCCCAGTGTAGCGATGCGGGGATGCCGTCCATTTCCGATCCGGGGAAGGAACTGGTTGCTGCCGCGGTTCAAGTTGGTATTCCAGTGATTCCCTTGCCGGGTGCCAATGCTGGCTTGACGGCCCTGATTGCCTCGGGCCTTGTTCCCCAACCCTTTTACTTCTTTGGCTTTCTGGAACGCAAACACCAGCAGCAGGTAACGGCTTTAGAGGAACTGCAGAACCGGCCAGAGACGATGATCTTCTACGAGGCCCCGCACCGGCTGAAGAAGACCCTGGCGACGATGGCTGAGGTGTTTGGTGATGACCGTCCCGCCGTCCTGGCCCGGGAGCTGACGAAGCGTTACGAAGAATTCAGCCGGGGGACCCTGGGTGAGCTGCGAGACTGGTTTGATGAACACCAGGCCCGGGGCGAGTTTGTCGTCCTGGTAGCCGGAAACCCTGACCCGACGGCGGAAGAGCATGATGATACGCAGAACCTTTCTCTGACCGAACAGGTAGACCGTGAGATCGTTGGGGGCCTTTCAACGAACGCGGCCATCAAGCTGGTAGCCAAGCGCAACCACGTCAAGCGTCAAGACCTGTATAAGCAGTACCATAATCTATAGGAGGTAGCGGATGGAGCTCAAGCAAGAAAAACAGACATACGAGATGCTACACCAGCTGACCTATTATGAATGTGATGACACCGGCCACCCAACCATGAGTAAGATGCTGAGCATGATGACGATGGTATCGGATGCCCACTGCATCGCCCTGGGGATGGATACGGCGACGATCCAGCAGACCGGCGGCGCATGGGTAATCACCGAATATGACGGCGAAGTAGCAGCTGAACAACCGCGCTTTGGGGACCAGGTTATCTTGGGAACCCGGGCCATAGCTTACAATCGTTTCTTTGCGCTACGGGAATTCTGGATGACTGATCCCAACCATGAGAAACGCTACCTTCACCTGCGGGCGATCTTTGTGTTCATGAACCTGGAAAAGCGGCGGCTGATGTCGATTCCCAAGCAATTGATTGAACCCTTTGGCTCACCGGTACAGAAACGGCTACCGCGACTTGCCAGTCCAGCAGCAATTACCAGTGCTGATCCAGCCAGCAAGAAATACCAGGTTCGCTACTTTGACATTGACGTCAACCATCATGTCAACAATGCCCGCTACCTGGACTGGCTGCT
>DBOT01000006.1:6724-8147 GCA_002299975.1 Lactobacillaceae bacterium UBA639 | reverse complement strand
TGACCCTTTTGACCGTGGAAACGCTTGATTGGGTTTTCTTCAACTGCGGAGAAGACCCCTTCACGCTTGTTGCTCTTGGTGTGCATCATCATTGGCGGACGAAGCATCACCGTGTTGATGAAGTCAATGTCACGGAGTTCTTCGTAGCCTTCTGGAATCGGCCAATCATGCGGTTGAACCAGCATGGAAGCATTCGTAGCGGCGTTGACCTGCCGGTAAGTCCGGTTGGTGAATCCTTGCAGCTTTTCTTCAATCACCCGGTAGAGCTTCCGAACAAGCTCGTTCAGGTGGGTATCAATCATCTTAAATTCATTACCAGCAATCTTACTGTTGCTGTAGTTAATAACGGAGACCCGCAATAAAGAACGGTAGAACGAGTAGAGTGCTTCGATGCTTGCCAGAATTTCCTTTGGGTCGTAGTTGTCGTAGGCACTGCCGTCATTGATTAAGATCTTCTTGAGAACTTCGACGTATTCTTCTGGTGTAGCATTGTCGAATGCGTCATCGTCATAGTCTGGATTGCGCGAACCAAGGTAAAGCTTAACGATATCGAGCAATTCGTCACTGTTGATCAGTGAATAGATATCATTGTAGTAGGCTTCACTAAGGTTAAGTGTCGCAACGCCCCGGTCGAGGTTGACATAGAGGGCATTGGTTTGAATCTTTTGACTGTTTTCCGTCATCTGTACCATCAATCCTTTCATCTATACCTTGTCACCTATTATAGTTTATTTTTAGAGTAAAATGAAAATAAAATTAAAAAATATTAGAATAATTTCTCAATAGTGGTGAATTATCGTTCGGCAAAAGTGTGCTAAAATATTAGTATCATCACAATGTAAGGGGTTAAATTATGGAGATTAAATGTAATGATACTCTGGCGGTTTCACTCCACCGGGTTTTTAATGCGGACTTAAATGAACACGGCACAGTTTTTGGCGGCCAGATCCTGAAGCTGGTTGATGGGGAGGCCTCAGTAGCAGCGATGCGGGTGACCCGTTCGGTCGTGGTCACGGCAGCGATGGACCATGTTCAATTCCTGCGGCCCTTCAAGCTCCAGGATTCCATGTGTATGGAGGCCTACGTCACGGGCGTTGGCCGGCGCTCCCTTGAGGTATTTGTCAAGGTGATTGGGGAACATCTGATGACCGGTGAACGCTTCCTCGGCTTTACCTGCTTCATGACCTACGTGATCCAAGATCCTAATGAGCAGATCGAATATGATAAGATAGTGCCAGAAACACCAGAACAAGAGGCGATGGTGGCCGGCTACCAGACCCGGCGGCTTCACCGTAAAGAGAATCGCCAACGGCAGAAGCTCATTTTGGATTCTATCAACATTAATAAGCCATGGTAAAACGTTATATTACAGTGGCTTTACAGATATGACGGAAAATGATAACTCCTGGTAACCCGTCCGTAA
>DBOT01000006.1:1090-6657 GCA_002299975.1 Lactobacillaceae bacterium UBA639 | reverse complement strand
AAAGTACAAAGGATGGATTGATTTTTAATGAAGTTATCTAAGAAAGCCGCCAAGATTACAGCAGCCATTGCCGGTGCCGTTGCACTAGGAACTGTTGCTACTGCAACTACTGCCAACGCCGACTCTATTTACACGGTGCAAGCAGGTGACACCCTTTCTGGAATTTCTTACAAATTAGGCCATGATTTAACATTCGTTGATACGCTGGCTTCCAACAACCAAATTGCTGATAAGAACGTCATCTACGTTGGTCAGAAGTTAGTGATTAAAGACGATGGAGAAGTTGCTCCTGCAACTGCTCAACAGGTAGCAACACTGCCAGCAGCAACTAGCCAAAACACTACGAGTCAAACCCAGGCTAGCCAAGCACCAGCTCAACAAACTGCTAGTGCAACTACGCAATCTGTAAACGCTGCCGCAACTAACTACACTTCTAATGTTGCTGGCAACGATGCCGCTGCCAAGGCATGGATTGCCGGTCGCGAATCCGGCGGTAACTACGGTGCCCGGAACGGTCAATACGTTGGTAAGTACCAATTATCTGCATCTTACCTGAACGGTGACTACTCCGCTGCTAACCAAGAACGGGTTGCTGACCAATACGTTGCTAACCGCTATGGTTCCTGGTCTGCTGCTCAGGCCTTCTGGCAATCACATGGTTGGTACTAAAAATAATTAAACAGTGATGTTTATGCCATCTCACTAAGCTGGGATGGCTTTTTTTGTGCTTATATATGATTAAATTATCATATGAAAATAAATATTTTAAATTTCTTTGCTGTGGATAACTAAAAATCTAGTGTGCTAATCGCTTGGGAGAGTAAGAGTACAGCTATTGATCAAAATTGGTTAAATGAAAAATAGCACTCTTAAAGGATAAGTGCTAATTAACTGTTGTATTTACAATTGGAATGATTAAGATAGTAAGTGTAATCAAGATCAAGGTAATCAGAAAGGAAGAATCAATTGTGGCTAATGAAATTCAACGTCGTGGTAACTTATTCGATAACTTGATGAACATGCGTGATTGGATGAATGATGATTTCTTCTCTGACTTAACACCAGCAGCTGATCACATGAAGACTGATGTCGCTGAAGACGACAAGGCTTACCAAGTTAAGATTGATATGCCAGGCTTTGACAAGAAGGATATCCACATCAACTATGCTAACAACATTCTGTCCGTCACCGGTCACCGGGACACCTTCTCCGATGAGAGTGACAAGAAGGGCAACATCTTGCACAGTGAACGGCGTTACGGCCAGATGAGCCGTCAATACCGGCTCCCAGATGTTGATCGTTCTAAGGTTTCCGCTCACTACGAGAATGGGGTTTTGACTCTTGACCTGCCAAAGATGCAGGCTAGTGACGAAAACGATAGCCGGATCGACATCGACTAATTGCCAAATCCACATCCATAAATACCCAAAACGGGCTGTCCAGTTGCTGGACAACCCGTTTTTTTGTTATCGATTGACGATTATTAGAATGCTTGGATAACGTGCATGATTCCGAAGACCATCAGCATTGCTGATACCAACCAGACAATGGTCATTGCTGAGAGCATTGGACTGAAGAGGAGGACGATCCCCATGATGATGCTGATGACCCCAAGGACAATCAACCAGGTGGCGTAACCACGGTGGAAGGCCTTAAACAGACCGGCCGCCTTGATTTCCATGATGGAATCGATGATGAACCAGATGGCGAACAGGATGGCGATGTAAAGGGCACCCAATCCTGGGTAAACCAGGACAAGGATCCCTAGAATAATATCTAAAATAGCTGCAAAGATAATCCATCCTGAACTTTCACCAAGGGCCCGGTTAACAAATTGCCGGAACCACAGTTCGTAGATTCCCCGTAGAATAAAAGCAATTCCTACTAAAATTGTCAAAAAGTGCAGGGTTTTATCTGGGTGCATGAATGATGCTAATCCTGCCAGGATGAACAGAATCCCGACAATCAGACTGAACCAGTCAAAGCCCCGCTTTTGTTCATTAAACATGACAAAAACTCCTTCCTAGTAAAGTACGGTTATCATCATAGTTCAATTGAGTAGGTGAAACAATAACCTTTCTAACGAAAAAGCCCAGTAGCGGGATAATCGTCGCGCTACTGGGTATTTGATTAGGGATTTTCCTTGATGCCGTGGGGGAAGTCCTTGTTGATTTCCCGCAGGATTGGTAGAAGATAATTAACGTATTGATGATAGGCATCAATTGGCTTTAAATTGCCGTCGTTATCCTTCATCAGAGCGATTGCAATATCGTGTGCCCGCTGTTCGTTTGAAATCATTCTCATCACCTCAAATACTTAGTTTAACAAATCTAGTGCTGAATGATCATAAATCGTTGTAAAAATTTTTGCCAACCGTTCTGGTAAAGAATCAGCATCAGGGAAAAGCCGATAACTGCTCCCAAAGTGTTAGTGATTAGGTCGTCAATGTCGGCGAGGCGCTGCAGATTGAGAAAGTAATCCCAGATGAACTGGTTACATTCGATGAAGAGACTGAAGCAAAAGCCGTATAAGATGGCGCTTTCAAATGGCGTTCGATAGTTGAAGAGGAAGATATAGACCCCCAAGGGAAACGTCATCACGATGTTTAGAAAGTATTCGACGCTAAATCCTTGGAAAGGGATGGCATTGTAGGGGACCCCATGGAAGTGGAAGAGGATCTTCTGGGCTGACGGAACGTCAACGTGGGCGGGGGTCAAGCACAGCCACATCACCGCGGTAACATAGACAAGAAATGAGATGATGGTAAGTCGCTTTCCCCAGTCGGTGTACCGTTGCCAGCTTCGGGTATGGAAGAATACTAATAATATGAAACAAAAGTAAACAATAAAGGGAAGATAAGCACGCAAAGAAAATTACTCCTAACCGAAAAAAGTGTTATACAATATAGTTTCGATAGTTCGTTATTATATCTCAAGGTGGACCAAATTAGTAGGTGATGGTCCACTTTAATATTGAGGAGTGAATTGAAAATGGAAAAGAAGCAGCAGATGAATCGGCGTCTTAAAAGCCGACACATCGAGCTGATGGCCCTCGGGGGAACGATCGGCACCGGTCTGTTCCTGGGGTCGGGAAAGGCCATTCGGGAAGCCGGGCCGGCGATCCTATTGGCCTATTTAATCACCGGGATTATTTGTTTTGGTATCATGCGGGCGCTGGGCGAGCTCTTATTATCCAACCTGCACTACCGATCATTCATGGAGGCCATCCGGGACTATCTGGGTCCTCGGGTGAGTTTTGTTGCCGGTTGGGCTTACTGGGCTTGTTGGTTGGCGCTGGCCATGGCCGAGATCACGGCAGTGGGGCTGTACATCCAGATCTGGTTACCCCACGTTCCCCAGTGGATTCCTGGTGTCATCACACTGGTCATTTTCTTGTGTCTAAACCTGATCACCGTGAACGTGTTTGGCGAGATCGAGTTTTGGTTTGCCCTGATTAAGATCCTGGCGATCGTGATCCTAGTCGTAGTAGGGATCCTGATGATGGTTCTTCAATTCAAAACAACCGATGGCTACGTGGCCTCACCGCTGAACCTGGTCCGTTACCACGGCTTCTTTGCGACAGGTCTAGGCGGCTTTGCCCGGTCCTTCCAGATGGTGGTCTTTGCCTTCGTTGGCATTGAGATGGTGGGGGTTACCGCGGCGGAGGCCGAAAACCCGCGGAAGGTAATCCCACGAGCAATCAACGGGATTCCAATTCGGATCCTGCTCTTCTACATCGGCGCCCTGGCAGTAATCATGTGCATTTACCCATGGGATCACCTGTCGCCAAACAACAGTCCCTTTGTCCTGGTCTTCCGGGATGCTGGACTGCGTGGGGCGGCCAGCATTGTCAATTTCGTGGTGATCACGGCGGCGGCCTCAGCCTGCAACAGTTCGATTTACACGACTGGGCGGATGTTGGCCGAACTGACCTCCAATGCCCACCGGCCAGCTATTCAACGGATTAGCCACCTGTCCAAACGGGCGGTTCCAGCCCGGGCCGTTGTAATTTCGTCACTGGTCATTGGCTTAGCTGCGATCCTGAACCTGGTAATGCCCGGTGAGGTCTTTACCTTTATTTCCAGCATTGCCACCACCAGCTTCCTCTTTATCTGGGCGGCCATTATCTTCGCCCACCTGCGTTACATCCGGCTTCATCCGGATGAGCGGACATTCAAGATGCCGGGGGCGCCGGTGACGGACTACCTTGTCTTAGCGTTCTTGGCCTTTGTCATGGTTGTCCTGTGCATGGAGCGGCAGACGCTTGAAGCCCTAATCCTTACCCTGGTCTGGTTTGCAATTCTCAGTGTGGCTTCACTGAGCCAGCCAAAATATGACCCCACAGATGATTAAACTAAAAAGCGGTCTAGCATTTCGTAAGTGAAGTGCTGGACCGCTTTTGGTTTTACTGGTTATTTAAATGTAACTTACGTTGGCAATCCGGACAGATCCCATGAACCTCGATATGACAGCCAGTCACCAGGTACCCGGTCTTCTCCCGCGACATTGCCTGCAGTTCCTTCGTAATTTCTGAAAAATGTTCATCAAAGACATCGGAAATTTTGCCACAATTATCACAGACGACGTGGTAGTGGGGGTGCCCAAAGTAATCGTAGTGGGTACTGCCATCACCGTTCTTTAGTTCGATAACGAGGTTGTAGTCAACGAACAGCTTCAGGGTATTATAGACGGTTGCCATGCTGATGTTATCAACGTTGTCCTTGAGGTCGTCATAGATCATCTCCACGCTCGGGTGGGTATGGTGGTTGATCAGGTATTCTAAGATCAGTTTCCGTTGGGGGGTGAGCCGAACCTTGTTGGCACGTAGAACCGAAATGGCGTGGTCAAATTCAGCCTCTGTCATGAACATCTCTCCTTTCTTACAACAATTATAAATTACCAATATTATATCATTTACAATCTTGAAAGCAAAATATATAATGTTCGTTGGCTAGTTAATAATTATTCTAAAGAAGGTTGATAAGGAATGGAGAAGAGTATTGATCAAAACGGCCGGCCATACAGTCGTTTTTGGTTCATTTTTACCTTGTTAGTCGGGACGTTTACCATGTCGATCAGCCAGTCGTCATTGTCGACGGCGTACCCGACCTTGATGCGGGCTTTTGGAATCTCCGCCTCAACTGTCCAATGGTTGACGACGGGGTTCATGCTCGTCATGTGTGTCAGCATGCCAATCAGTCCCTGGATGCTGAATAACCTCAATTTTAAGACGATGTTCATGGGAGCCTTGGCCCTGTTTGATGTGGGGTCATTGATGATTATCCTGACCCCGGCAAGCTGGGGCGTTAGCGGTTTTTGGTTCATGATGATTGGTCGAGCGATGGAGGCCTTTGCGGTGGGCGTGCTGTTCCCATCCTATCAGTCCGTCCTGCTGGAGATTACACCGAAAGAGAAGCGGGGAACAGTTATGGGCGTGGCCGGCCTGGTGATGGGTTCAGCCCTCGCTTGCGGACCGATCGTCTCCGGAATTGTACTGAAGTTCTTTGATTGGAAGAGCCTGTTTGTCCTCTTCATGCTGGTGATCACTGTGATTATCGTAATGGCGGG
>DBOT01000006.1:0-1078 GCA_002299975.1 Lactobacillaceae bacterium UBA639 | reverse complement strand
GTAATTCGTGACGTCATGACCCGCCACACCAGCACCCTCGACTGGCTTTCGGTAATCCTGTCAATCGGTCTGATTGGGGTCATGTACGTGGTTGACCTCATCGGTAAGCGGAATGTCAACTGGTTATCCGCCATTGTAATCCTGCTCGTCAGTGTGGCTGCCATTGTGGCCTTTTGTTATCGGCAGTTGCACCTCAAGCAACCATTACTGGAACTACGGGTGATGAAGACCTTTAACTACGACCTGGCAATCCTCTTGACGTCCATCTCTTACATTGCCCTGATCGTCACGACGATTATCTTCCCCCTGTACTACCAGGGAGTCCTGCACGTCAGTCCCTTTGTTTCGGGAATGTCACTGGTTCCCGGGGCGGTTTTCCTGAGTATCTTAAACCCACTGACCGGGACGCTGGCAGATAAGATTGGCTTCAAACCAACGATGATCATAGGGATGCTGATGATTATCGGTGGTTGGCTGGCCGCCTTCTTCGTACTTGGCCGTCTCAGCCTGTTGGGGATGATTCTGTGTGCCATGGTCATTGAGGGTGGGAACGCCTTCGTGATGATGCCGGCGGTAACGCTAGGTGCCAACGCCTTACCAAATGAACTGGTTCCTCACGGTACAGCCGTGATCACCACTGTTCGACAGGTCCTCGGTTCGGCTGGAGTCGCTGTTTCAACTATTATTTTGACGGTTGGGACCGCGAATGCATTGGGCCGGGGTAGTGCTCACCTGGCAGCAGCCCTGCACGGTTACCACCTCGTCTTTGCCCTGATGGTGGTTGTCGAAATCATTGGTCTTATTCTGGCTATGATGCTAAAGGATGTTCGCAAGAAAGGTGCCAATTAGACTAGTTTTCGTATTAATATAATAGAGGCAGGTGACCCGGAATGGCTGACGATGCCATCCCGGGTCACTTTTTATTAAAGGAGGAATCATGATGAGTGCAGTCAAACGCCCAACCTGGGCTGAACAGACGCCCGTAATGCAAGACTATTATGACCACTACTGGGGTTTACCGGTACACGATGAACGACACTTATTTGAGATGCTGAGTCTGGAACTGTTTCAGGCCGGC
>DBOT01000011.1:1945-4906 GCA_002299975.1 Lactobacillaceae bacterium UBA639 | reverse complement strand
TCCCCACTTCATTTTTGAAGCAGGGAATTGAGCTTCACCAATCCGATTTGACAAAGGCCCAAAATTGTCAAGTGTCTAGGTGTCCCAGCTTTCCAATTTATGGTGATTACTAAAAACCCCAAAACCTATCATTTCAAGGCTTTGGGGTTTCTAGTTAGTTTTAGATGTCTCTGAAAAAGGAGAGTACAGGATTTGAACCTGCGCGCCCGCTCAACACGGGTTCGCCGGATTTCGAGTCCGGTGCATTACCACTCTGCCAACTCTCCAAAATCAACTATTACATTATAACAAGTTTTCAAACTTGCGTAAAGTGTAACAGCTGAACGCCTAACCTAGTTATCCTGGTTAGCGATATCATATGTCGTCTTACCGTTCTTAGCAGTATAGAGGGCTTGCTTGGTATTATCTGGATTGACAATACTTAACGAATACTCATCTGTTAAGACTTTATCGACTTCGCGTGAGTTCTGCTTGATCGACTTGGTAAGGTTCGGCCAACCGATCTGTTCCGCCTGACTTGGATCCTGAACCAGTGCCTGCACAGCCTTCACAGTATTATCGTCAGTTGGCTTGATCCGATATGTCTTGGAAGCTTCATCAAAGGAAACTGTCCCCAACTTAGCGTAGCCCTTTTGTAATTGCCGAAGCACGGCCATTTCCCTATCTGCCTGGTTACCCTGATTATTCTGAGCATTAATACTACCCAGCTTATTGGAAAATGAGCTGTTGTTCTGGCCAGATTGTTGAACCACCTGCGAAGAAGAACTAGCCTGTTCACTCGTCTGGCGCTGATTATGGTGGAAGTACGGTAAGTTGATGGTGCCGTAGATTACGGCAATCAAGCTCAGGACTACGATGATGGTCCCACCCTTCCACTCGTGGTATTGCTGCCACGAATTAGCGAGGTAGAAGCCCCCTAAAATCAACATCAGTGCACCAAAAATAACTAGAAAGATCATATATCGATACCTCTTAACTAACTGATAAGATCAGTAACTTTCTTATCATTCTACACTAAATCTGCTACCATATCCGGCTAAATTATTCCCTAGATATAGCAAAGAGACTGAGAACATGCTCAGCCTCTTCAATTTAGAACTCCATCAAAGCCTTCATGTCGTAGTCCTTGATCTTTTCACGACCATGGAGGTCCTTCAATTCGATCAAGAAGGCACAGCCGGCCACAATTCCGCCCATCTTTTCGACCATTTCGATCGTTGCGGAAATCGTTCCACCGGTTGCCAGTAAGTCATCAACCACTAGGACACGCTGCCCCGGCTTGATTGAATCGGCTTCCATCTGGAGAGTAGCAGTACCATACTCAAGATTGTAGCTGGCACTGATTGCTTTACGAGGTAGCTTACCCTTCTTACGGGCAGGCGCAAAACCGACACCTAATTCACGAGCAATTGGGCAGCCAACAATAAAGCCCCGGGCTTCGGGACCCACTACCATGTCAACCTGCTTGTCCCTTGCATAAGCAGATAATTCATCCGTTGCCTGTTTGTATGCCTCACCATCAGCCATCAATGGCAAGATATCCCGGAAGATGATCCCCTTTTCAGGATAGTCTGGAATACTAGCAACGTATTTATAGAGGTCTAAAGTCATACAAAAACTGTCTCCTTTAATTCATCTTAAGGCACTGTAGTATCCATTGGGTAACGGTTGCCGCATCATCGTATAATAACGTTTTTTCTGCTTGATAACGGGCAAGCTGTTGTTGATACCGTGTCGTTTGTTTTAAATCCGTCTTCCCGCTCGTGGGCTGCAGATTTAAAACACCATGTTTAATTGTAACAAATCCCGCTTCAGAAAACACTTGAATTACGAAATTTAATCTTTCCGTATTCATTTTTAAGTATTTACTCATCGCCGTCTGCTGGCCTGGCCACTGCACTTGCGGATACTGTTTCAGAAATTTAAATACCAAGGCAAAGTCCGCGTGACTCGGTAACCCCGCCAGGTATGCACTGTGGCGACTCGCCAGTAGTAGGCGAATCACTGCCGGAACACCGGTGTCATTTTGAAAAAGCTTCTTAAAGCTATCCAGACTATCTGGTAGGTCAACCAGGGTTACCGTCTTCCCCGCTAGATCCATCTGACTAGCAGCATCTGGCGTCAAAGCATGTTCAACCCCCACATGGGGAGCGATATTATCGCGCAACCGTTCATCATAAATAACATACTCACCGGCTGGTTGGAAGTGAACGGGGCGCAAGTGGGCAGTTCGTTCGTCCAGGATCATGGTTCCCCGAACCCGCGCATCGACCAACATCAGTTGAACTTGGCGCTGACCATGCCACTCATTGATGGCCACCTTAGCAGCAATATCGATTTGACCACCCTGGGCCCGGAACAGCTGACTATCAGCGCCCCAGCCAAAGGCGACCACTGCCACATCGGTCTTTTCACCAGGTAACATAAATCTTAAATGACTGTTATCCTTACCCATTGTCCGAACATTAGTTGGGTGAACATCGTGAAACTCAAAGACTGGTTCCTCATTGTCCGGGCCAAATGGCGCCAGCTTCTGCAGGTCATCATACAGCTGCTCACTAACCTCCTGGGGCTTTAACTGAGCGGCTAACAACAGGGGCGCCGGTTCATGCCAGTCAAAGTCCTGCTTAGTTGCCTCATCACGCAACGCTGCCTTTAGCGCCGCTAGTTTATCAACCTCGAACGAAAGTCCACAGGCTGCTGGGTGCCCACCAAAGGTCGTCATCAAATCACGATGCGCATCCAGGGCTGTGAAGAGGTTAAAGCGATCATCACTACGTCCCGAGGCCTTGGCTATTTGGCTATCCTGGTTATCGGTGCTGGCAACAATGGTCGGTTTACCCGTCTGCTCACGGATGCGACTGGCAACGATCCCCAGGATTCCCTGGTGCCAGCCGTGTCCTAAGAGCACCAATACCGGTTGATCCTGGTTTTCCGGGGCCTGGGCCTGCTCACTGGCTG
>DBOT01000011.1:0-1904 GCA_002299975.1 Lactobacillaceae bacterium UBA639 | reverse complement strand
CCGCCGCTGCTGATTGGCAGCCTCGACCTGGGCCGCTAATTGCTCCCCTTCCTGTTCATTAAGAGTGGTCAGAAGTTCTACGCCGAGACTGGCATCCGCCACCCGCCCCAGGGCATTAAGCCGGGGAGCAATCCCAAAACCAATGTCCTGGTCGGTTAACCGCTGCTCATTTAATCCGGCCTGCTTAATCAGGGCGTGTAAGCCTGGCCGCAGTCCTTGACGCAGTTCTTGCAGCCCCATTGTGATCAGGGCCCGGTTTTCGTCCGCTACACTAACGACATCGGCAATTTCCCCAATCGCTACCAGGTCGAGAAGCTCCGTCGGGAATTCATCGGTCAGGGCCCAGGCTAGCTTGAAGGCCACCCCAACCCCTGATAAACCAGAGAATGGGTAGTCACTACCAGGGTACTGAGGGTGGACAATCGCCACCGCATCAGGTAGGTCGGTCGGCATTTCGTGGTGGTCCGTAATTACCACGTCGACCCCCTGTGCCATCACGGGATCAATGACGTCCTTCCCGCTAACCCCGTTATCAACGGTGACAAACAGCTGGGTTCCCTGGTCAATCAAACGTTGATAGGCGTCGGCATTAGGACCATAACCATCCTTGAAACGGTTAGGGATGTAGTAGTTAACATTAGCCCCCACTGCCTGCAGGGTTTCGTACATCACGGCTGTACTAGTAATCCCATCGGCATCGTAGTCCCCATAAACTGTGATCTGTTCACCATGTTCAATTGCTTCCTGGATTCGGTCAACGGCTTTGTCCATATCATGAAGCTGGTGGGGATCATGGATTGCCTGGGGGTCGGCCTTGAGAAACACGGCTGCGTCTGTGGCCTTTTCATATCCGCGATTGGCCAGCAGTTCGGCCACCACCGGACTAACCTGCGCGTCTTTTGCTAACTGCTTCACCACCGCCGGATCAGCCTGCGCTGCTAATTTCCATTTGAAGCGTGTGTTCACCATTTTTTCACCCTTAACTCTTTTCCTAAAATTAAGAAAGGGCTGCACAAGTTACGATGACAGCCCTAATGTTTACAAATTCATAAAACTACAGGTTCTTCTTATCCTGTTGAAAATCAAAGAACTTCTTGATGGCCCAATCACCGAGCCCAGGGAAGACCTGGTAGGCCCAACCCAGGTAGGCCACGTAGGCCGGTACATTGATCTCCCGGGTCTTGTGACCAACGTTATCCCAGATTCGTTGGGCCAGCTCATCCGGCTCGATAAACATCCACTTCGGCAGGTGGGCCTGGTAATCGCCGGTCCGGTCAGCCTTCTTGAAGAATGGTGTCGAGATTGGTCCGGGGTTAACCGTCAAGACCTGAACTCCATAGTCGGCCACTTCCATCCGTAAGACATTGTCAAACTGAATCACACCCGCCTTGGTTGCGGAATAGACCGCGCTGTTCGGGGTAGGAATCTTACCGGCAAGGGAGGCGATATTGATAATTGCCCCATACCCCTGGTCCATCATCTGCTTAGCTACACACCGGCTGATGTACATCAGGGCCAACAGGTTGACATGAACCATCTCCGCCATTGAAGAGTACTTCTCGTGGGCAGCGGCGGTAAATTCGCCTAGGCCAGCTGAATTAATCAGGACATCAATTGCCCCGACCTCATGCTTAACCTTGGCAAGAACCTCGTCGATTGCCTGCGGGGAGGTTACGTCCAGTGCATAGGCAAAGGCTGGCCGTCCAGACAGAATCAGACACTTCTTGGCTACGGCCGCTAATTTTTCTTTATCACGGGCAACCACTACTACAATGGCCCCGCGCCGAGCAGCCTCAAACGCCAGGGCCTTACCGATGCCACTGGAACCACCAGTGATCAGCACGACCTCATTTCGTAAGAACCGTAATGCCTTAACACGTCCTAACATTACTTACCATCCCTTT
>DBOT01000058.1 GCA_002299975.1 Lactobacillaceae bacterium UBA639 | reverse complement strand
CTTTAGGGCGTGGTGGTTGACATACGTTTCTGACTATCGTGGATACAATTCCTGAACCACCGACTGACATAGGCAGATTGCTTGGCATTTTACTCGCCAGATGGTACCTTTAGCAGTATGAAAGTGCTATCATAAAACTAGTCAAACGAGTAAAGGGGATTTAAGTATGAAGTTAATTGTTACCGATGCCGCTAACGAATGGTTCAAGAACGAGATGGATCTGAAGCCAGGGGATGGAATTAAGTTCTATGGTAAGGTCTATGGTCGGACGGAGGTTCACCACGGCTTCTCCCAGGCCTTTGCCAAGGATAACCACCCGATTGACCCCGTACTGGAAGTGGTCAAAGATGGGATCAACTACCACGTTAACGAGGTCGATGAGTGGTTCTTTACCCGCCTGATCACAACCGTGGATGCCAATGAGGACGGTCCGGTCTTTCACTTTCAGCATGAAGACAAGAATGAAGCACCAGATGTTGCCGGAATGAAGAGTGACCAAGATGATCACTCCGATAACCAGGCCGACGCTTCGACGGGTGCCTCGCAACACTTTGAACACTAATAAATAAAAAAGTCACCCAGGAGTTTTCCTGAGTGGCTATTTTTTTTAGTAGCGTTGTCGTCTAGTAACATAACAGGTCAAGCCAAGGCTGATGACGGTGATTACTGCACCGAGAATCAAGAATGGTGGCCGGTAGTAGAATTCAACCTGGTGGGTACCGCTGGTAATTGGCAGGGCCATGAAGGTGCTGATGACGGTTCGCGGCTGAACCCGTTGGCCATCGATACGCACGTGCCAACCGGTGGCTGCGGGAATAGTCGTCATGAGAGTAGACTGGCCATGATGGATGTGGACCGTTCCCTTGATACTCGTTGGCGTTGCCTTTTGGATCTTCAGTGGGGACTGTTGAAGGGCCTTCAGACTATTATTGAAGGCCCGCTGCTTCAGGCAATAGACGCTAACGTTCTGCAACCTGGCACTGGTCTTCTTGAGACGGAAGGTGATCGTCACTGGTTTGCCCTTCTGGTGGTGGGCCAGGTTGATCACCACGGTGTCCCGGTAGGTATCGTACTGACTGAAGTCCCGACGGTTTAAGCTAATGGTGGCACTATCCTTAACCTCAGGCCCGAGGGTCAGGTAATAGGAGTCATTAGTCGGCGGGGTGAATTTCAGTTTAATGGTGGCCGGCTTCAGGAGATTCTGTTTTCTGAAGGTAGTTCCTGTAATCTGGTGAGCAGCCTGTACATTGTTGAACTGAACCGAAGTGAAGTTCTGGACGGTAAACAGTGGCTGGTTGATCGGTCGTCCGGCCAATGCCTGGAAGATCTGTGACTGGTAGCTAAGGGGATCTAAGGTGGCCTTACCCAGCTGGAAGATTTCTGAACTAGCCCCGAACGCGATTGGTAGGGCCGCTGCATTCTTCCGACTGGTGATCATCTTAGTTTGGTCAACCTTTGGCAGCCGGGTCCAATCCGGCCGGTAGCCAGATAGTGGCATAATCTGGTCACCATTTTCGATTCCGTGGTGCCGGGCGGTCATCGTATACTTAAAACCGAGTAGGGCATCACTAACCTGGGTCCCGTTGTCATAACTGACAAAACCATCTCCGGCTGGTTGACCAATTGCTCCCATGAATGCCGGGATTGGCGGCTCCAGCGTGGAACCAAAGTGGTCAGCGGAGTAGAAGTCGCCTTGCATAGGGTCATCCTTTGTTCGCATGAAGGTCTTAGCGATACGGTAAAACCCTGAATCATGGCGCTTTAGCTGCCGGCTGGCCTGGTCAAGCTGCTGGGTGTATTTGCCAAACTCGTCCTGGGAGACATAGGCAATCTTGTTGAGACTAGTGAAGGCACTGGTACCCACGTCACAGGCGACGATCAAGACGATTAAGAAATCGTACAGGCGCGGTGAGTTCCGTCGGGCAATCATCAGCGCAGCCAGCGAGACCACAACAAAGCCCAGGCCGATGAGCCGTTGACTGGTTGAGAGGTACGAAAGTTTGAGCTGACCAGTCAGCCAGAAGACAAGCCCACTGATTATCAAGATTGCCAGGGCGCCCGGCCATTGAAGTTGGTAGGATGGTTGCAATACCCGGGCCGCGAGTAGGATGCACCAGAAGGCAAAGATAAATGAGAACCGGTATGGGTACCAGACTGGGAACTGCCCAGCGTGCCAAAGGAGGTCCAGCGGTTCGTAGCAGAATGACAGGATGAAGAAGATGGTAACCAGACCAGCGACCAATCGCTGTGACCACTTGACCCGGGAGTTAAAGAAGTAGAGGCCAGCACCAATCATGAGTAACATCCCAATATAAATATTGGGTTGCCCACTAGGCATCTGGTTGAAGTCAAACGAACCGGGAACCAGCTTGCCGAGCATCTTAAGCGGCTGGTATTCCAGCTTACTACTGATGGCGGTTTCGGTGTAGGTCCCCTTGCTGGTGGTCAGGGCGTAGAAGGTCGGTAAAAGAGTGATTGCCGCAATCCCGGCACTGGCAACGGAACTAGCCAGGTAACGTCCAGTTGCTCGTAATCGGGTCCGCCAGTCCGCTAATGTTGGCAGTTGCCAAAGGACAACCAGGATTGTAAACAGGCAGATCATCCAAGCCATGTAGTAGTTATCAATCATCATGACGGCTAGCCAGGCGATGTAGGTCCCCAGCCGACCATCGTGGATGAGCTTGAGCAAGCCCCAGATAATCAATGGTAGAATAATCATGGCGTCAAGCCAGATCATGTTGAGTTGGTTAGCGATCATCCAACCGTTCAGGGCATAGGCGGTACTGAAAGCCCAGATCCGAAAGCCATTCTGAAGTCGGGTCCGCAAAAGCAACCAGGCAAAGGTAAGCCCTGCCAATCCGTAGCGGACCAGGGTGAGGACCATAATGCCGCTGGTCAGCCACTTACCGGGGAAGAAGAGGAGGATCAGGTTGAGGGGACTGAAGAGGTAATAGGCGTTTGTCCCCAACATCTCCCCACCCAGTCCCTTGCTAAATGAGTAGAAGAGAGCGCTGGGGTGGTGAAGGATGATATTACGAAAGTAGGCAAAGAAGTCAACGTATTGCTGACCGAGGTCAACCGTTAAGAGGCTACTAGGGCCAAAGGGGGCCATCTGACGATAGGCAAAGTAGGCTCCCATGAGGATGACCGGGATTAAGAAGCTCCCGGTCAATATCAATGCATGCTGCTTTTTCCAATTCTGGCGATTCACAACGAGTTTTCCTTCCCTTATTAAGTATTGCTGAATATTATATAACGATCTTACACGAGAAGTCGTCCCGGACAATTAAATTTAAGTAAATCATGAGACTTAAGTGTTCATTTTTTCATAAATAAAGAGTATTATTCTTAAGTTAGTAGTGGAAGGGTCCTCTGCGCCCAACAATAAAATTTGGTAAAATAATATCGTCACTACAATTGAAGGAGAATTAAGTTCTTGTGAAAGTCTTTGATCGAATAAAAAGATTATTTAATTCGCAAAATCGAAAGAAGCGTAGCGCACAGTCGGTAATTCCGTTTCGGCTGAACTTCCTGCTGTGGATTGTCGGCATCCTGTTGCTGGCACTGACGGCCCGGCTCTTTTATCTGCAAGTCCTGAATGGGACGGCATATAAGGCGGAGGTTAAGCGTTCAGATACTTCGATTCAGACCAATAACGTCCAGCGGGGGATGATTTATGATTCCCAGGGAAATGTTATGGTTGGTAATCAGACTCACCAGGCAATCACCTATACGAAGGGTTCCAATGTCACGACTGACGACCTTTACAAGATCGCCAACCGCTTGGGTAGGTATGTGACAGTTACTAACAAGAACTCCCGCCTGACCGATCGGAACGAAGAGGACTACTATCTGGCTGATAAGGGACGATTAAATAGCGTCCTCAAGCACGTCAAGACCAGTAGTAGTGATAGCGATGACGACAAGTATGATAAAGCCCTTAACTACCTGAACAGTCATCCGGATGCTTGGCACCTGACTAGTCAACAGAAGAACAATGCCCGGATCTATGCAGCCATGAGCGGGGCCTACTCACTGTCAACAACCTACATTAAGGAGACCGGGGTTACCGCTGGCGAACTGGCGGCGGTTGGTGAACACCTTAACGAGATGCCTGGGGTTAAGATCGGGACCGCTTGGACGCGGAATTATCCACAGGGCAAGAGTATTCAGAGTCTGACCGGGACAGTTTCTACTACTGGTTTGCCAAGTGATGAGGTTAACAGCCTGCTTTCCCAGGGTTACTCCCGGAACGATAGTGTGGGGCAGAGTTACCTCGAACAGGAATACCAAGCAACCTTAGCTGGTTCCAAGTCACAGACCGAGGTTACGACGAATGGTAATAATGTTACCAAGGAAGTTGTTAAGTACCCTGGTAAAAAGGGTGACAACCTGGTCCTGACGGTTAACTCCAAGTTCCAGCAGCGGGTTCAGCAGATCCTGAAGGACAACTATGCTGCTTCAGGGAATGCCTACTCCTCTGGGGTATATGCAGTGGTTATGAACCCACACACTGGGGCTATCCTGGCGATGGCCGGAATTGACCGGGACCCGAAGACTGGTAAACAAACGGATGACCAGATTGGGGCCATTAATCACCCAATCACGATGGGGTCCGTTGTTAAGCCCGCTACAGTGATGGGAGGCTTGATGAGTAAGGTCATTACGCCTACCAACAACACCCTGGTCGATCGGCCAATTAAGGTGGAAGGGATCTCGGCCAAGAGTTCCTGGTTTAACCACGGTGGTTCGGCCGACATGGCGGTCAATGCCCCAACGGCCTTGGAAGTTTCCTCAAACTCCTACATGATGCAACTGATCATGAAGGAAGGGGGAATGGACTACCATGACAACGCCCCAATGACGCTGAAGCCAAGCATCTTTGCTAAGGAAAGATACTACTTCAACATGTTCGGCCTTGGTCAAAAGACTGGGGTGGACCTGCCAGGGGAGACGACTGGTTACACCGGTCCATCTGACGCCAAGCACATTGGTTCGGCACTGGACTTAGCCTACGGGAACTATGATGGTTACACCACTATCCAACTTGCCCAGTACATGTCAACCATTGCCAACGGTGGTAACCGGATGCGGCCTTACATTGTTAAGGAAATTCGGGGAACCCAAAGCAATGGTAAGCTGGGACCAGTAGAGTACACGACTCAGCCACAGGTTCAACAGGTAATTCCAGCACCAAAGTCATACTTTGACGTGGTTCACCAAGGACTCTACCAAGTGGTTCACGGTTCCAACACTTACATTACTGGTAAGCCGTTGGCCAGCGTTAAGCCGTCAATTTCCGGGAAGACCGGGACGGCCGAAACGGTTTCGGAAGGTCATAAGACGACGACCCTGAGTTTCGCCGGTTATGCACCATCGAATGATCCACAGGTCGTGGTTGCCTT
>DBOT01000010.1 GCA_002299975.1 Lactobacillaceae bacterium UBA639 | reverse complement strand
GGCGGCCGCCTACAGTAACCAGCCGGCAACCAAGGCTAAATTTGCCGCCCTGGGCTACCCGGTGATCAAGCCAACCATTGATGACCGGATGGGGGTTAAGACCGAGGACGTCAGCCAAAAGGTGACAGATCAGACTCCAGCCACTTTTATCTGGGGATCGGTCAATGATGACCTGACCCCTTACCTGGACCACGTCAACGCCTATACAATGATGCTGGCCCAGCATGGGGTGCCGTTTGAACTGCATGAATTTGGCACTGGTAACCACGGAATTGCGCTGGCTAACAAGTATACGGGAATCGTTAATCGAGACCGAGTCGACCGCCATATGAGTCGGTGGTTCCCACTGTTCCTTGAATGGTTTGCGGAAGTTGTTAAATAAATGAAAAGACCGATTAGGAGGCTTAATCTTCCTGGTCGGTCTTGGTGTTTTAAAGCGCCTCGTGAACCATCTTGATGTGAGGTGTCGAGATATGAATGTAGGGCTCACCCTCACTGTGGAAGCCAAACTTCTGGTAGTAGCCTTCCACCTGAATCTGGGCGTCAATTTCAATTTTATTTCCCGGGAAATAGTCATGGATGGTTTCCATGATCTGGTGAATAAGCTCATTTCCCAACCCCTTACCGCGGAAATTGGGCGCGGTAACAACCCGGCCAAAGGTTACCAGGCCGGGCTGCTTTAAAAAGACCCGGGCGTAGGCGGCAATCTGCCCGTCCAGTTCATCGTAAACGTGGATTGCCTTGAGGTCGTTGTCGTCAATGTCGTTATGGATTCGTTTTTGTTCGACGGTAAAGACCTCGCCACGGAGCTTGTAGATTTCAAATAGTTTCATTGTTGATAAGTCATCAAATGGCCGTCTTTGCCACATGTTATTTGCCTTCTTTATGATAGATTACTTAAATTGTAACGCGTTTTGTCGCTACCTCGTCAATAAAATGCTGATCGTGTTCGATGATCAGCATGGTGGGGCGCTCCTGCTTGATCAGTTGGATCAACTGCTCCTGGTTATACGTATCGAGGTAGTTGAGTGGCTCGTCCCAGATGTAGAGTTGGGCAGGTGTCAAAAGCGACCGGGCGAGCTCGACCTTCTTTTGCAGGCCCATGCTCATCTGGTCGATCGGAGTGGTGAAGCTGGCCCGTTCCATCCCCAGTTTCCGTAGCATGTTCAGCAACTGGTCAACGGGAAGGTGGTTACGTTGGGCAAATGCAGTGAGGCTGCCATGCTGGTCAGTGTATTGTTGCCGGACCAGGCTGACCTTGGTTCCGTGGGCAAGACTGATGGTTCCGGTGACCTGATCGACGGGCTGACTCATAATTGCCTTGATAAGGCTTGACTTACCGCTACCGTTATCCCCGGTAAGCAGGACACAGTCATGGGTGGCAACTGTGAAGCTGAGGTTGGCAAACAGCTGGCGTCCGCTGACCGTCAAGCCCACCCGGTCCAGGTCTAGCAGGGCGGAGTGCGTGCTGGAAAGCTGGTTGATAGTCAGGGGCACGATATTTTCAACCTCTTGGAGCAATCCCTTCTTATCGCTGGCTGCCTGGTCGAGGCGTCTCGTCATCGTCAGCGATTTCTTCATCATCTTGGCCGCCTTGGCCCCAATGAAGCCCTTATCGGCATGGGAATTGTTTTGTTTTTCATGTTCAGCACGCTGGGCCCACTGGAGACGTTGTTGCTTGGCGGACCGTAGCCGTTTAATATCGGTATGCAGTTGTTCGTTACGACTGATGGCTTGCTGGTCCCGTCGCTCCTTCTGGGTAAAGTAGGTGGAGTAGTTTCCGCGCTCCAGGACCAGTTGGTGGCGCTCAATCACCAGGGTGTGGTCGATCACCTGGTCGAGAAAATTCTGGTCATGACTGGTAATAATAAATCCCTGGTGCTTATTTTGTAGGTATTCAGCGATTTGCCGCCGTCCGTTTTGGTCAAGGTGGTTGGTGGGTTCGTCCAGCAGGGGAAATTTTCCGGGCTGGGCGAAGAGAGCTGCCAGCAGGAGCTTGGTCTGCTCGCCACCACTCAGAGTGGAAAACGGTTGCCAGAGGATCACGGGGTCGACGGCCGGCAGGCGGAGTTCCCGTTCGACTTGCCACTGCTCTAGTTGGGGATTGTCATCACTGAGGGCGTCCCAGGCGAGAGCGTTGGGATCAGTGACCGGCTGGGGAAAGTAGGTAAAGGGAGGTTACTCTGTACCTGCCTCTGGAATTCAAGCTGACCGAGGAGAATCTTCATCAGGGTCGTCTTTCCCCGGCCATTGCGTCCCAAGAGGCCGAGCTTCCAACTACCATCAATGCTGAGCTGGCAATGGTCAAAGAGGGTCGTCTGACCAGGATAGGCGAAGGTGAGGTTTTTGATAGTGATGTTTCCCATTTAAGAATCACGTTCCTTTCGGTATTCGGACATGAAAAAAGGCCTACCACCCCGGGTAGGCCTTTAAAAATGGGCAAATAACAGTATTCGCCACATATTGATGATCAATGATTAAAATCTAATTCTACCCGGGCACCCTTTGTCATG
>DBOT01000114.1:12395-12701 GCA_002299975.1 Lactobacillaceae bacterium UBA639 | reverse complement strand
TTTTCAGTTTTGCTATGACTAGTGTTCCTTGAATAGGTTAGTCAAGTGGTCCATGAAGACCTTCAGGTAACGTTCCTTATCAACGTTGATGGCAACCTTAACGTTCGGGTTAGGGTCGTTCAACTTGGAGTTGTCACCGATGATCCGTGCGTAGTATGGACCTTCTTCGTAGACACACTTAACGAAGAGGCTCAACGTGGTAACGAAGGTTGGGTCGATCCCGACACCGACAGCCAGTGGGTCGTGGATGGCACAACCGTTCTTGTCGATGTCCAGGTTGTAGTAGGCATCGATGTAGAAGTCGGT
>DBOT01000114.1:273-12385 GCA_002299975.1 Lactobacillaceae bacterium UBA639 | reverse complement strand
ATGTCGGCGTAGGCCTTACCAGCCTTGGTACCCAAGTCACGCCATTGTTGGGTTTCCTTCTTAGTCAGAAGCGTCCGCAGGGTAACATCCAGACCAACCATGGTCAGTGGCAAGTCGGAAGTCAAGACTTCGTTAGCGGCCTTTGGATCTTGGTTGATGTTAGCTTCGGCAACCGGGGTAACATTCCCTTCGACCGTCAGAGCACCACCCATGAAGGTAACGTTGCCGATTAAGTGGGCAATTTCAGGATCCTTCTTGAGAGCCGCAGCCAAGTTGGTCATTGGGCCAGTTGGGATGATGATCAGGTCCTTGCCGTACTTGTGTGCAGCGTCGATGTAGAAGTCAACTCCAGACTCTTCTTCAACGCTCCGGCTTGGGGCAGGCAGTTGAACTTCACCAATCCCGTTGTTTCCGTGAATATCCTTGGAAACCTGCATAACGTCGAAGTGGTCCGTCGTGCATGAGTGTGGCAAGCCCTTGAATACTGGAATATCAGTGTGCCCAAGCAGTTCCAACAGCTTTAGACTGTTTTCGGCACAAACATCGAGTAGGTTGTTACCGTAGGAGCTGACAATCCCAATCAGGTCAACTTCTGGGTCGGCCAGGGCGTAGGCGATTGCTAAAGCGTCATCAACACCGGTATCCAGATCAAGAATCATTTTTCGTTTAGCCATATTAGTCCCTCCAAGATTAACTAAAATTTACTATCTACATTTTCTATAATAAATTAGTTTTTTGTTAAACACAATAGGCAAAGCAGTAAATATGGTAGCGCTTTATTAAAATTTTAATCAGCCAAGAAAATGTTATAATGATTAAGCAAAAAATAAGAAAGCGAGGTCCGTATTAATGACAGAAGAAAGTTATGATGTAACGATTATCGGTGGTGGGCCCGCCGGGATGTTTGCCGCCTTCTATTGCGGACTACACGAACTACACGCACAGTTAATTGAGAGTCTGCCTCAGCTAGGAGGACAAGTTGCTGCTCTGTATCCCGAAAAACAGATCTGGGATGTGGCCGGACTTCCCGGTGTTACTGGCCAGGAACTCGTTGACCATCTGAAGGACCAGTTGACGGTAGCACCAATCGATCAATTCTTGAATGAGACTGTTGATGATGTGGTCAAAGAGGACGACGGTACCTTTACCATTAAGTCATCGCAGCGGACTTCTCACTCCAAGGCCGTCATTATCGCCCTCGGAAATGGCGCCTTCACCCCGCGGCGTCTGGCACTTGACGGTGCTGACCAGCTTGAGGACCACCAGCTACACTACTTTGTCAATCACAAGGCCGATTTTGCCGACCAACGGGTAGCAGTGCTGGGTGGTGGTGATTCGGCCATCGACATTGCATTGATGTTGGAACCAATCGCCAAGGATGTTTACCTGATTCACCGGCGGAACCAATTCCGGGGATTGGAGCACACCGTCAGCAAGCTGAAGCAGTCTTCAGTGCACCTGGTGACCCCCTACCTGCCGAAGAGTCTTACCCAGGCAGGGGATGCCGTTACCATCGGTTTGAAGAAGATGCGTAGTGATGAAGAGGACCATCTGACCGTTGACCAGTTGGTGGTTAACTATGGCTTTACTGCTAATAATGCTGCCCTGACGAAGTGGTCGTTGAAGCTAACCAGTGAACGGCACCTCTTGAAAGTCGACTCGACCATGCAGACCAGCGTTCCTGGGGTTTACGCCATTGGTGACGGGGTGACCTATCCAGGGAAGACCGCCCTGATTGCGACGGCGTTTGGGGAAGCACCGACTGCTGTTACTGCCTTAGCAAAACAGCTCTATCCTGATAAACGACTGGCTGTGCACAGCTCCTCAATGAATATTAAGCGCAAATGAACTAATAGAGCTCACTAAACTTAGATGTAGTTTGCCATTCATCTAATTATTTAGTGAGCTCTTTAAAATATGGCTATTTTATTGCCTTAATGATTACTTTATCGTTGGCGGAGCACCCGATCGAGAACATCGAGACCAAGCTTGAAAAAGAGACAGAGGTTCATCAGCCAGAAGAACTGGTTGAAAATGTGCCAGTGAATAATCGTTAACGAGAAGTGACAGAGGTTGTACACGATTACGAGGAAAATATAGAGAATGTTAGCGCGCAGGATATCCTTGGACCAGTGGTGGTAAATAATGTAGTTCCAGCACTTCCGGGGATAGTTTAATAGGTTTTCCATTAGAAACTGCCCCCCTTATAAATTAGCAACAAGCACAGCGACGACAAAAAAGACAATAGCAGTTAAATAAGAGATTTTAAGGTTATCACGCATTAATACACACTCGGCTTTTCTAGTATTGAAGATTCCTTCTACTATACTATAATATAGTGTTGTTTTTAACTAATGTAAATTCGTAAAAGGAGAGAGACGGTTGAGAAAGAGGACAAAGTATTGGGTATACGGGCTTTTCTGCCTCCTAGTCATCGTGCTAGCTGTTACACCACACCTGCAAGCCGCCCACAAGCATGCTCAGCAGACAACCCGCCAGGAAGCCGTTAGCCGCCCCGTAAGGCAGCATTCAACTACTAAAAATGTGGGAAATAATCATATGCGGACGCCAATTAACTGGCGTAAGTCATCGGAAACGGTTCCCTACCCGGATGTTAACAAGGTTAAGGACCTCTGGGTAAAGGTTGACCTTAAGAATAACCGCACTTACCTCTATGATGGTCAGAAGGTCATTTACACGATGTATAGTACTGGTGGCATTTACCAAAAGGATCCCAAGACCGGGAAAATGAAGAGCGCTACGCCAACTGGGACCTTTCATGTTCAGCAGGAGCGTGGTGATAGCTTCTACAATGCTAAGTTGCAGGAAGGGGCTAATTACTACACCTCTTGGTTAAACCACGGCGAATACCTTTTTCATAGTGTCCCAACTAAGGCAGATGGCTCCTATAACCAGAAAGAAGCTGCCAAGCTAGGGAAGACACAGGGCTCCCATGGTTGTGTGCGGTTATCAGTTCCCGATGCACGGTGGATGGAGCAGAACTTACCGGTTGGCACTAAGGTTGTCGTTGTTGGTTAATTAACGGAACGATCACTTTTAGGCCAATCAGAATAACGTTAATTAGGATAAAGACGGTAAGTACTCCCCACCAGGTAAGCTTGACGACTGGAATGAGCATCGCCAGTAAGTTGTAGAGAAGAATAAAAATAATTAATGCCCCGTCACTGATAAGTAGGCGACGGATAAAGGCACGAGTTACAAATTGGTTGAGCATGCGAAACCTCCATTAGCGAATGGTAATCTTGGTGTTCTTGGGCAAAGTTTGGAGCCACTGGGTGTCAGGTCGTGACAGCTGGATGGTGCCAGGAAAATCAAAGTCTGACTTTAACCAGTTCTTAGCAACCGCGTTTTGGTCAATCGTTGTCGGCGCAATAATGTATGATTGGTGACTCAACGCGGTCCAGTTATCTCCAGCAAATACATGCCCGGCACCGACGTAATCAACCTGCTGTCCTTGCTTACCGCTAGTTATAATTGACTGTTTCTGGATGGTGACCCGGGCGTGCATAATGTAGACGACCCGGCGTCCACTTAGAACATAGACCCGGTGCATGTCCGGTACTGCGATAACCCGTAGTTGCTTTAGCTTACGGAGGTCCGGATAGCTTTTGTGTTCAGAGGGCTTATTGATGTTGGGGTGGCGCAGGCGGTTGGTGTTAAGCACCTGACTCGTGCGACTTGCGCCAGTGATAAAGCGACTACTGTCAAAGTAGGCATGAATATTGATGAAGAAAACGAGCACGACGAAGAGTGCGGCCGTTATCAAGACAAATTGTTTTTGCTTACTGTTCGTTTTTATTAGTCAATCCTTTATGATATTGATACCATCCCTATCTTATCGTATTTTGACAATCCATTAACCATTTTGGAGGAAAAGATGAAAAAATTTTTGGTAACCCTACTGATGATTCCACTACTACTCGGAATCATTGTTGCGCCAGCCCATGCGGCTCCTCTGATTGATGCCTCGGCCGCGGTAATGGTTGATGCATCAACCGGTCAGGTGATTTATGAACAAAATGCGCAGCAAAAACTACCAATTGCCTCGATTAGTAAGCTTTTAACGGCAATTGTAATTGAGGATGAGGTTCATAGTAATCAGATTACCGGTAACACCAAGGTTAAGATCGATAGTGGCACGGCAGCAATCTCCAATGATCCCAACTATTCGGCTATTGGTTTACAAGAGGGGCAGTCATATACGGTTCGTGAACTGTTAAACGCTGCCCTGGTAAAATCAGCTGATGGGGCCACGATGGCTTTATCGGCCGCAGCTGGTGACAGTATGGATGAGTTCAACATGAAGCTCCAACAAAAGGCTCAGGATATCGGTCTAAAGAATTACACCATCGTAAATCCGGTGGGCCTGAATAATGGGGACCTAAAGTCGCTGGCCTCCAAGCAATACTCGGCTAAAGCGGAGAATGCAATGACGGCCACGGATGTTGCTATTATGACGCGTTATCTGGTGGATCATTATCCGCAATTACTACAAGTGACGGCACAAAAGCAAGCAACCTTTTTCATCGCCAAGGGAAAGGCCAAGACCGAGAAGAACCTGAATGAGATGCTACCTGGTGGCAAGTACACGGTCCCCGGGGTAACAATTGATGGCCTGAAAACCGGGACCTCTGATACTGCCGGGGCGTGCTTTGTCAGCACCGGTAACTACCAGGGCCACCGGATTATTACAGTGGTTCTGCACGCTAATGGTAAAAACAAGGATAACCGATTTGTTCAGACGCAACGACTGTACCAGATGCTAAAGCAAAACTACCACCTTCAGACAATTACCCTGCCTAAAAATATTCGAGAGCAGCCTCTTGATAACGGACAGAGTCGTCAGGTGACACTTAGCCCTCGCCAGATCACAGTTTGGAGTGCGGGTAGCGATGTTCATAAATACACGATGGCGGTTAAATTGAATAAGTGTTACCTGAATAAAAAGGGCCAATTGCAGGCCCCAATCAGTCGCAACCGGACAATGGGTGAGTTGGATTTATCGGGGAATCAGTTGAAGACCCTCGATGGTCGGCCATTGACTTACCGGCTGTTCAGTACAGCTAATGTCCCTCAGGGAAACTTCTGGCAACGGTTATGGCACTAATATTTAGATATCGATAGTTGAAAAGACGTCCAGCAAGAATTCTTGCTGGACGCCTTTTGCGTTCTTATTCAAAGGTTCGACCATTAAACCAAGTAAACATGTTATCAACTTTAGCGTGGTCAATCTCCTGGTTAGTTGATAAGAGTTGGTAGGTGACCGCTGGCGTCTTGGTTAGCCGGTCAGTTAGTGAGAAACCGTTCTTCCGGTAAAAGCGTAGTCGCCGTAAGCGTTGGTGGTTATTAGTAGCTACCGGGTCAGGCTGTTCAATGTCCAGAACCAGAGTGTCCGGAGCGTAACGATCCTTAAGGTGGTCCAGAATCTGACTTCCGTATCCTTTTGAACGAACTTGGTCGTTAACGGCTAGGTAGAGAACATAGTGAATCCCGTGATGGTGGATGATGTATGAAAGACCAACGAACTGATCTTGATCATAGAAGACGAGAAAGTCGGCCCGCCGGAACAGCCGCTTAAAAAGGAGGCGGCTCCAGGCTTCTTGCTCATATTCAGGAAAGGCACGGTAGTAAAGCGCCTTGACCTGGCGATATTCAGGCAAACTTGGTTTTAGCGGTTTAACTGTTAAAGTCAAGTGTAATCCCTCCTACATATTTGTAGCTATTCTACCAAAAGATAGCTGGCCTGCCAGCTCATCTTGAGCAAGCTTAGAAGATTATTAAGGATCGCTAGGCATTAATTTCCCGGGAAATAATAAAAGCTCCTGTCGAGGTATCACCTCGGCAGGAGCTCTAAATGGCTATTTACTTGTTGTTGGCATCAGGATTGGTAATCTTGATCCGGTTAGAATCGGTTGAAGAATGGTTCTGTTCCGGTGCATCGGTACTGTAGTCATTCTCCGTCGACTGATCATGGTTTTCTGAGTAGAGACTGGTCGACTTGTTACCCTTCTTGTGTTCGATCCGTTCGGCCCGCTTCAACCCGTTTGAGTAGTTGTAGTCAGCCGGGTTGACCGGTTTAAAGCCCTTTGGATGATAGAAGCGCAGGAGATTCTTTTCGTTCAGTGAATCAGACAGGCTCAGCTCAGTGTTGACTAGCTGGTGGTCCTTTTTGATCCGTTCCTGTTGCTTCTTAGTCAATTTGGCTTCCTTGCCAGTGCGGTTATCGTAGACCGTTCCCCCGATCACCGTGTAGTGAGGAGTAACGAAGTCCTGGTTACGGAAGGCGACTACCTGGCTGTGCTGGCTGGAGAAGAGGTCGGTACCAAACTGAATGTAGCGTTTGGAGGAGATCCCCAGCAGGTGGAGCAGGGTCGGTAGAACGTCGATTTCGCCACCATAGGTATGATCAATGTGACCATGGCCGCCGGAGTTTGGAATGACAAACATCAATGGTACCCGTTGGAGTTGGGCATTATCGAAGTCGGTCCAATCATCGGCACTCTTTCCCAGTACACTGGCCAGGGAAGTATTTTCACTATTGGAGATACCGTAGTGGTCCCCATAGATCATGATGATGGAATGGTCATACAGTCCGCTCTTCTTCAGGTAGTTGAAGAATTCCTGGATCGATTGATCGAGGTAGTGGGCAGTGACAAAGTAGTTATCAACGTTACTGTCCCCGGTATTGGTAGTCTGGAAGTTCGGATCCTTATCCTCGTCGTCCAGGTCGTACGGGAAGTGGTTGGTAACTGTGATGTACTTGGCGTAGAACGGCTGCTGCAGGGTCTGTAGGTACTTAATCGAATCCTTAAAGAGCAGCTTATCCTTTAGGCCATAACCAGTGGACTTATCACCAGAGGTATCGTAGTAACTAGCGTCGAAGAAGTACTGGTAACCGAGATTCTTGTAGACGTTGTTCCGGTTCCAGAAGCTGGCGACGTTCCCGTGGAAGACGGCACTGGTGTAGCCGGCCCGCTGGTTGAGGATCGCCGGGGCTCCCTGGAAGGTGTTGTCACTACCCAGGGTGGCAAACAGCGAGCCCTGCGGTAGCCCGAAGGTTGAAGTTTCCAGCATGTTTTCCGCGTCACTGGTCTTACCTTGGCCGACCTGGTGGAAGAAGTTGTCAAAGGCGTAGGTGTCATTACTGTGGTAGAGCGAATTGAGAAATGGGGTGACTTCCTGGCCGTTAATCTTCTTGTCGATGATAAATTGCTGGAAGCTCTCCAGGTGAATGACGATCACGTTACGGCCCTTGGCAATCCCAAACATCTGGGGATTGGCCTTGGCGTAGTGCTTATCCGTGAACTTCTTGACCTTCTCCAGCTCAGACTTGGTGGCACTCTGCCGCATATCGTTGATGTGCTGGGACTTAACAAGGTCGTAGCCGGTGAAGGCGTCGATCCCCAGGTACTTAACGATGTAATTGCGGTCGAAGGTCCGTCCCAATAACTGTGGCCGACTCATTTCACCAAAGGCAAGGTTGCAGCCGAAAAGGACCAGCGACATTGAGGTGAAGGCAAAGGCCAAACGACTGCCAATTGCGCGGGGGTCAAAGCGGATCTTCTTGAAGAGCATCAGAAGCAGGATGACCACGATGTCGAGCCAGTAGAAGACGTCATGGAAGTTGGTCAAGGCCAATGAGCTCCCACTAAGTCCCTGGTTAACCTTGGAGTAACCGGTCATCGTGGCAATGGTCATGAAGTCCGTAAACTCACGGTAATAGATCACGTTAAGGTAGAGTAAGAGTGTGTTGGCGATGTCCAGTCCCATGATTACTGGGTAGAAGAACCGTGCCCGTTTGAAATAGAAAGCTAGACTATAAATTAGTGCAGTGGTTGCCAGGGGGTTGAAAATCAGAATCAAAAATTGGAAGATTCCCTCGACCCCGAGACTAAAATCGGTAAAGTAAGCAAACAGGGTTTTGAACCAAAAAAGGACAACCAGGAGGACGAAAAAGCCAATCCTAGTGTCCACAAATTTGCTTAATTTTTTCATTAGGAATGTTCCTCGCAATCAAAGTGTTTGTTTAACTTGCCAGAATAAATTTAGCAAATCAAAAATATTTTATCACAGATTAGCGCGAAACATGATTTTCGGTTCAATCATTGAGAAAACTTAATTCTTTACGGGGGCTGTTGTTGGCCCGGTCAGCCAGTCGTAGATGAATAACTGCTTTAAGTGGCGGTTAACCGGGATCCAGATTCCCGCTTTGAGAATGTCTTTTAAGGATGCCAGCCAGTTTTTATCCTGACGGTATTTTTTAGTGAGAGGAATCCTTAGCTTCTGGCCGTCTTCAGTGACGACCTTGACTGACTTGCCATTGACCGCCACAATTCGGGCAGCGACGATATCGGCATTACTTGTGTCTTTTAGTGTCATGTTAATTCCTTCCTTCCATACTTTTAGTCTAGGGGATGGTTGTGAAGAAAGTATGACCAAACCCCTAAGGGCCAAATAAATGTTGTTAAGAAAGAATTAAGGCAAAATCGCTACAAGCACTCGATTGGAAGCGGTACAATAAAAGAAATAGCTAATTAGGAGGCTGAATTCGATGACAAAACTCAATTTGTACCTGGTCCGGCACGGCCAGACTTACTTTAACATCTATAACAAGCTTCAGGGGTGGAGTAATTCGCCACTGACTGAAAAGGGGAAGCAGAACGCCCGTGATGCCGGAGAACGGCTCAAGAACATCCACTTCGACGCGGCCTTTTGTAGCGACACAACGCGGGCAATGGAGACGATCCAGACAATCTTGGACCTCAATCAGGCGGACTCGGTCAAGCACCCGGTAACCTCACCGTACTTCCGCGAAGAATTCTACGGTTCCTACGAGGGCACCAATATGGACGTTGCCTGGTACAATGCGGGTGCCCCACATGGTTATAAGAACTTCCACGACATCGTTACCAAGTACTCCATTGGTAAGGCTAAGGACTGGCTAAAGGATGCCGATCCATTCCACGATGCCGAAAACAACGCGGAGTACTGGGAACGGATGGATAAAGGCATTGACCTAGTCCGCAATGCTGACCTGCCCGATGATGCCAACGTCCTCTGGGTTAGTCACGGTAACACCCTGCTAAGCCTGGTCGAGCGTTTTGGTGGCGGCAAGTATGATGTCACGGTCCGGCCGAAGAACGGGAGCCTGACCACGGCCACCCTAACGGATAATAATTTTAAGATTGTTGACTATGATAAGTAAGTATTTGATAGGGCTGGCAAAGTATTAATAACTTGTCAGTCTTTTAATTTTCTTCCTATTGATAGCGTTTTCACAAATTGCTATAATAAACCATAATTTCCTAAAACTGATCGTGAGGTGGAAAGAGAATGAATGAGAAAAAGGGAATTAATACTAGTGAATTGACACTGTTGATTATCGGTTCGACGATCGGCTCAGGGGCGTTTGGAATTACCAGCGACCTGGCAAGTACCGCCGCACCAGGGCCGGCCATGATCGCCTGGATCATCGTAGGAATTGGGGTTTTGACCCTCGTCCTGTCGTTGAATAACCTGTCGCAGAAGCGGCCGGACCTCGATTCGGGGATCTTTAGTTATGCCGCCGCAGCGTTTGGGCCACTGGGTGAGTTTGTGTCTGGTTGGGCCTACTGGCTTTCAGCTTGGCTGGGTAACATTGCCTTCGCAACCATTACGATGAGTGCCCTGGGAACATTCTTCCCCAAGCTCTTTAAGAACGGACAAAACCTCTTTTCAATCATCGTTGCAATTATTTTAACGTGGGTTTTGACGTTCCTAGTTAACCGGGGGATCGAATCGGCAGCGTTCATCAACTCGATCGGAACGATTTGCAAGATCATTCCACTGGTCGTCTTTGTCATCTGCGTGATTCTCGGCTTTAAGGCCCGGATCTTTACCGCGGACTTCTGGGGTAATGTTGCCCAGAATGCCCACAGCGCTAAGTTTGGTTCGATCTTTGATCAGATTAAGGGTTCCATCATGGTCATGATGTGGCTCTTCGTCGGGGTCGAAGGGGCTTCTGTTTTGACTAGTCGTGCTCGGACCCGTTCCGATGCCGAGAAAGCCTCAATTCTGGGGCTGGTCAGTCTGTTGACAATCTACATTGTGGTTTCTGTTTTACCTTATGGGGTCATGAGTCGTGCTCAACTAGCTGCTGGTGGTCAACCAGCCTTGGGAGCCATCATGCAACACTTAGTTGGTAACTGGGGTGCCGCCCTGATCAGTATTGGGCTAATTATCTCCGTGCTGGTCTCCTGGCTCTCCTGGACGATGCTGCCTGCCGAATCACTGATGTTGATGGCTGATGATCAGACACTGCCAACCTCATGGGGTGAGGTCAACGCGAAGAAGGCCCCAACCCGGGCACTGATTATCACCGGGGTATTGCAGTCATTGTTCCTATTCTCACTGTTGTTCACATCCTATGCCTACAACTTCGCTTACACCCTGTGTACGGCAGCCATTCTGATCTGCTACCTGCTGGTCGGCATTTACCAGATGATGTACAGTTGGCAGCACCAGGAATGGGGACAGTTTACCATCGGGCTGATTGCCACCCTGTTTGAACTGATGGCCATGATTCTCTCCGGCTGGAAGCAGGTCATGATGGTTTCAGTTGGTTTCCTGCCTGGCTTCATCTTCTACCTGCAGGCCTGCAAGGAATTTGGCCACCAGGTTACCAGCAAGGAGAAGTGGGCGATGGCCCTGATCACCATCTTTGCGGTGGCTTCATTGATCCTGGTTGCTAACGGAACGATTTCAATTAACTAGGAGGTCTTATTATGGTTAAAATTGCACCATTCGGCGTTGAAGCATGGCTTAACAAGTGGGAAAAGAGTGCCACTTACGATATTTCACAGAGTACGATTGCGTCCATGAGCATGCATGAACTGCTCAACCTGGACGGCCACAACGGTCAAGAGTTCTACGCAATGCTGGATAAGCAGAAGATGAACTACGGCTGGATCGAGGGCTCTCCAGAATTCAAGCAGGAGGTCGCTAAACTCTACCAACACGTTGATCCCGAGAATATTCTCCAGACCAACGGGGCCACTGGTGCCAACATTCTGGCTCTCTATGCCCTGATCAACCGTGGGGACCACGTTATCGCCGAATATCCTTCCTATCAGCAGCTGTACGATATTCCGAAGTCGCTGGGCGCAGATGTCGACTATTGGCATATCCATGAGGAAGACAACTGGTATCCAGACCTCGATGAATTAAAGCAATTGATTCGTCCAGACACCAAGATGATCTGCCTGAATAACGCTAACAACCCGACCGGAACCATCCTGGACCGGGACTTCCTGGAACAGGTGGTTGAGATTGCCAAATCGGTCGGCGCCTACGTCCTGGTCGATGAGGTCTACCTGCCACTTGACCACCCGGAGGACTTCACGCCGATTGTTGACCTGTATGACAAGGGAATCTCAACCAACTCACTGTCGAAGACCTATTCCGTTCCGGGAGTTCGAATTGGCTGGACGGCCACGAATGCTGAGTTAGCGGACGTCTTTCGGAAGTCCCGGGACTACACCATGATCTGTGGCGGGGTCTTCAATGACCAGCTGGCTACCTATGTCCTGCGGCACCGGGACCAGGTTCTGGACCGGAACCGCAAGCTGGTGCTCGGTAACCTCGCAATCTACAAGGAATGGATCGATCACGAAGACCGGGCTAGCGTCGTAATGCCGCGGGCCGTCTCAACTTCGTTCCCGAAGTTGGATGTGCCGGTTGATATCCACACCTTCTGTGAAAACTTGCTGAAGGATGAAGGTGTTCTGCTGGTACCAGGGGATGCTTTTGATACTCCTGGACATGTTCGGCTGGGCTACTGTGCTCCTGAGACCACGCTGCGTGAGGGACTAAAGCGACTTTCGAAGTACATGCACCAGTATGATTAAATAAAAAAGGATCGCGTGATGCGATCCTTTTTTATTTATGCTTGTTTCTTTGCCCACTTCAGGCCGATTCCAGTGAATCCGCTAATGATTGAGAAGACGGGAGAGAAAAGACTGAAGAAGACGAATGGGAGGAAGTGGAGGACAGGAACCCCCAGGGTGGCCGCGACGAAGGAACCCGCCACGCCCCAAGGAATCAGGTAGTTGAT
>DBOT01000114.1:0-263 GCA_002299975.1 Lactobacillaceae bacterium UBA639 | reverse complement strand
TTGATAACACTACCACCATCTTCGAGGACCCGGCTGAGGGCCAGTGGTGAGAGGCCCATCCGCTGGAATGCTGGTTTGAAGGCCTTCCCAGGCAGGATAACGGAGAGGTATTGTTCCCCGACGAAGAGGTTAATCCCGATCCCGGACAGGATGGTGGTTGTAACCAGCGGACCCGGCTTGCGCAGACGCTTGACCAGGGGCTCCATGGCGGACTGAACAACGTGGAACTGCATCAAGATCCCCCCGAGGGAGAGGGTAACGAT
>DBOT01000064.1:2421-2654 GCA_002299975.1 Lactobacillaceae bacterium UBA639 | reverse complement strand
TTCTTGGCTGCGGCCTTGATCCGTGCAAATTCTTCTTTGTCATAATCACTTGGTAAGTGCAGCCAGTCACGGAAATCAGCACCAGCGCCAGTTCCGTTACGCAGTTCGTCATCAGCTGCGTTTACCATTGCCTGCATCTCACCCAATTCGTTATCATTAACGAATTGCTTTAGTCCGGTATGATCAAACGAAATATATGCCATGATCTTTTCCTCTTTTCAACAAACAACATG
>DBOT01000064.1:2120-2319 GCA_002299975.1 Lactobacillaceae bacterium UBA639 | reverse complement strand
TTTTTCGTAAATTTTCCTAAACACTAAAAAACGCCTCGTCAAATAAATTGACGAGACGTCGCTTAATTTAGGATTAGTGGTTAATTGATTGCTTCTGTGGGGCTAGACTACCCTGGTGTACTGACCGCATTTCCATAACATGCTTACCCAGGAAGATCAGAGCAGCAATGATTAACATCATTACCCCGTAGATCCGGAA
>DBOT01000064.1:1698-2012 GCA_002299975.1 Lactobacillaceae bacterium UBA639 | reverse complement strand
GGGGAGAAGAATGCTCCGAAGTTAAAGCCGATCAGCACAAAGGAAGTAATCTTAGTCTGCAGCTTCATCGGTGCCATGAACGGCAGGATGTTGAAGATCAATGGGGTCAATACCTGCATTGGGAAACCAACCAGCAGGATCCCGGCCGCAATGATCATGAAGTTGTTACCGCCGAAGCCAAACAGGAAGTTGGCAATGGCCAGCAGAACCAGGCCAATATAAATAGTACCGATGTAACCGAAGTGCTTTTGCAGAGTCCCGTAGCAGGCACCACCGAGCGTGGCCCCGATCAGCATCAATGACAGATAGGTCCC
>DBOT01000064.1:0-1637 GCA_002299975.1 Lactobacillaceae bacterium UBA639 | reverse complement strand
CCGATGAAGTCCATCTTGATCAACAGAACAAAGGCCAGGATAGCAATAACCAGTGGACTGATCTTAGTAACCTTTTCATGGGTGATTGGTGAGATCGTTTCTTCAGTTTGCCCATCGTCAGTGTTGGCACTGCTGTGGGTATCGTTTGGAACCCGCCATGCGAAGAAGGCCATTACGGCAAAGGCCAGGCCATATACCAGGAAGGCGGCGTGCCAACCAGCGTAGATCAGCAACAGGCTGGAGATAGTCAGCGTGCAAGCGTTCCCGATCTGTTCAAAGGCGGAACGCCAGCCCTGCATGCTCGTCCGTTCGTGACCTTGGTACCAAACTGAGATCAACGAAATCGCCTGTGAGTTATACAACCCATAACCGGCACCCAGGAAGAGCCGGGAAACAAGGATGACCCAATAGTTGTTAGCAAATGCTGGAACCAAACCGGCAATCCCAACTAACGTGATCCCGGCCATGATGATGTGCTTATCAGAAATGTTGAACCAATCCTGAAGCAGTGGTGAGAGAACCACGAAGAACATCACAGCAAAGGATGGTGCCGTCACCAGGTATTCAACTTGCGGCTGGCTAATCGCCAACGACGCCTTGATCTGTGGCAAGGCACTTTGAATTGCGTAGGCGCTCGTAACCATAAATGATGCGGACAGGAACGCAAGTTTAGTCGCCATTGATTGACTATGTTTCATGATAAAACAACCTCCAAACTCGCTAAAGTAAAGAAATAACAACTTTTATATTTCACTTATTATCTTTCAACACCTATATGATAACCGGTCGTCCTATTTTAGTAAAGCGCTTACATAAATGTGAGATTTTTCACGCAATCCTTGGGAGCCGTAGTTTTAGCGGCAGTTCAACCGGTTTCGCAAATGAAGCGCTTACATTGGACCAATCACCTTCTGATAAATTTTTACCCGTTTTACTAGCCTCTACTGTAAGGAAAGTCGCCTCTTTTATAAAAAAGCCCAATTTTATAACAAAAATTGGGCAAATTTATGACCCTCAGTCATCAAGTGATAACCTTCACAACGGTTTTTATTGAAATTTGCTGGGGAATGGCCCGACTTCTCTTCGCATCCCCTAGCTTAATATTACGCCGTCACACTACTGATCAACTTGACTGGTAGCGTTGCCGACTTAGCATCCTCGCCATCGATTAGTTTAAGGAGGAGCTCCACCGCCTTGGTGGCCATCTCCGGAATCGGCTGCCGGATGGTCGTTAACTCTGGCGATAGCATCCGCGTAATGCTGGCCCCATCGTAACCAACTACCTTCAGATCATCGGGAACGTGGCGGTTAAACTCCTTGCCGACCCGGATAATCAGACTAGCGTTGGTATCGTTGTCGGCAAAGATGCCATCAACCTCGGGATGCTCGCGGAACATCTTCCGAAAGACCCGTTCCTTCTCTTCATCTGAAACATCGAATGAGACGTCATAGGTGATCGCTGGCCGGTTGTACTTATGCATCAGGTCTTCATAGGCCTGCCGCCGCAACTCGTTCGGCGATACCAGGTTGACCGGGTAATTGGTGTGGATAATATGCTGACAGCCATCATCGATCAACCGTTGAACAGCCAGTAGTCCCCCCTGATAGTTGTCAGAGGAAACCACGGGAATCTGCCG
>DBOT01000048.1:11792-11998 GCA_002299975.1 Lactobacillaceae bacterium UBA639 | reverse complement strand
AAGACCAAGACCATCGCCATCTTTATCAACCAGATTCGTGAAAAGGTTGGGGTAATGTTTGGTAACCCCGAAACGACGACTGGTGGTCGGGCCCTGAAGTTCTACTCCACGATTCGGATGGAGATTCGGCGGGCCGAACAGATCAAGAACGGGACCGATGTTATCGGTAACCGGGCCAAGGTCAAAATCGTCAAGAACAAGGTAGC